>JAZOBB010000001.1:0-12438 GCA_045595745.1 Clostridia bacterium
AATTTCTTTTCCATTCTCAAAACGGAGTGTATTTATCGTACAAAACTGCAAACCTATGAGGAGGCAAGTTTCCTCATAGATGAATACATATATTTCTACAACAATGAAAGAATACAACTAAAAACAAAACTGACACCACAAGAAATGCGATGTCAGTATGTTGCTTAAAATTTGATATTAGCTACCATAGGGGGTCTTTTTGTACTGTCTGCACAAACTGGTGCAGTTCACTGCAACAGCCGTTTTTTATTATACTTCAGGATAATTAGACTCAACAAAATCCACAATAATCATTGGATCTTCAAGTCCATGCGGATGATGCCCGCACATTGATTTACAAATTACGTTCATAATTCCGCCGTTTTCTCTGTAAAAGTTTTCTAAAACCTTTCCGTTTTCCTCGTATATAACGACATTATCTGCATTTCCGTAAAGCATGATAATAGGAATATTATTTTCGATTAACGGCTCCATATTATCAATAGGACTCTTTCTGAAATTAATTATTGTAGAGCGGTTAACCCCATAAGTTGCCACAATCTCTCTCCAAAATGCATCAATTGAATCGCATCTGCACTCACCCAGACCAACCATACTTAAAATATTTAGCACAGGAGCATCTAAATACAGCACTCCTACAAGCTCAGGATAAAGCTCAGCAAGCCTTGCCGCCTGCAAACCGCCGCAGCTCATTCCCTCTACAATCAGCTTACTTTCACAGCCCAGCTTTTCTATGCAAAAACGTGCAAAGTCTGCAACAATTGATATCTCTTCTAAAGATGCCCAACGTGTGCGCTGAAAAATGTGTATTAAGTAATATCCGCGCTCAAGCATTGCAATATCAAAGGCCGGAAAGGCATCTAAATACTCAGTTTTAAGAAGAATTTTGCCGTTCGGTTTGCCTTTAGGATATACGATAACCGCACCTCTTTCTGCAAATGTAATACGTTCTGTTTTAAATCCGTTCCACATCACATATCCCTCCATTGCTTAATCATAAAGTCCGTTTTTATTATTTTTTCTTACACAAAGTACTTCACGAATCATGGTCTTGGTTGCATTAAAAACGCGTATTTTAGAACCATCGTTCTCGTGTGACAGATGAACAGGAATTCTGCCTATTGAATAACCCATTTTTTTTGCTATAAAAATTAATTCAACGTCAAATCCCCAGCCAACCAACGTACTTTTTTCAAAAATATTTTTGGCAGCATTGCGGCGAAAGCATTTAAACCCGCATTGAGTATCGGGAACATGCAGCTTTAAAACCGCATCTACAAGCATCGAAAATGTATGCGACATAATGGTTCTATACCACGGATATCTTTTACCCTGCTCTGAAATTACGCGACTGCCTAAAATCAATTCAAACTGCTCTTTTTCAAAAATTTCAACTGCTTTTTTAATACTCTCCGGCGGATAAGGAAGGTCTGCATCGGTAAAGATAATAATATCGCCTTTTGCATTTTCCACACCGTATTTAACCGCTCCGCCTTTGCCCCTGTTATTTTCGTAGGTTAAAAGCGAGACATTTTTAGAGCCATAAGCACGCACGACATCTTTTGTGGCATCGCGGCTGCCGTCATCAACTACTAAAATTTCATAATCCTGCTCGCTAAACGCACCCTCCATAAAATCTGTAAGAGCATCTAAGGCTTTAGCTATTCTGTTTTGCTCATTATATGCCGGTATTATAACCGATACCATATCATACACCTACTTTTCTGTCGCAACGTAATAATTTCCAAATTCCTTAAGATTATATTTATTTTCAAATTTCTTTATTTCTGATTTATGCAAAACAAACGTCGCATCTTCAGGGAGCTTTTCGGGTATGCCCGTTACAAAGCGGTCAAAGGATTTAACACTTCTAGAGCTTGAGTTAGGCTTTTTATACTCGACTGTATCAATAAACACCTGCGGATCTGTTTTGTTATAAAACAAAGCAAAAATATAAGGAGCATTAATTTTTTCGGTTAAATAAATATCACCGTCTGTATTTTCGGTAGCATAAGTGATAGCATCACCCGTCCCTAAGAAAAATACTCTTCCTAACTGTTCACGATAGCTTGTAAAATATACTCCGCTAAAGGCTAAAAACGCACATAAATATATCGGCAAAATTGTATATGCAGGTTTTTTAAGATGTGTAATTGCAAATAATATTCCCTCTGATAAAAGCAAAATCAGCACAGGAAACATAAAGCCTGCACGATTAGTATTCAGCTTGTTTAAAATTCCTAATATGATTGCCGCAACAAGCATATAAACCACGAATTTTAAAGTTGAAAAGCTTTTACGTGCTTTAGCAGTTCTTTTAAATACCGACACCGCCCCTAAAACGATAAACGGAGATGAGAAAAAATAAAGTGTGCCAAAAGCAGGGATTGTATTCCACGTAAGTGTGTCCGCACGCGAAAAAATGGTCTTAGCCAGCGCAGTTATATTTTTTCCGAGACCTGAGATACCACCTTGAAAAACATTAATACCCGTGTTATATTTGCCAATCAAATTGGGAATAGTAATAAATCCCAGATTAATCTCGTCCATTTCAAATATATTAATTATAATAAATATTGCCATCGGCAGTGCTAAAGCAACAAATATTGCCAAAGATAAAAGTGCCATATTAACCGATATCTTTTTATGGCGCAAAAGATATACCGTAGCAGGTATTAAAAATGCAAGCACAGGTATATATGCAAGACCGTATCCGTAAAGAGAGAGTCCAAAAATAAGCATAGATATCGGATACATTCGTTTATCCTCAAGCGCACGCAAAAGAAAATAAAGACCCAGCAAAAATATGTTCGGAAAAATATTGCTGTCAAGCCCCCAGCGGCACATCATTATATGCCACGGACAAGTTGCAAAAATAAAAAGTGAAATAAGCGCACTTTTTTTATTTATGCGTTTTGCAATACCCCAGAAAGCAAATAACGCAACTATTCCGAACAAAACATTTGCCGCACGTATACTGAATGTATTAAGGCCGAAAAGAGCAATAAACAGCTTTGATACTGTCGCATAAAGAGTGCTCTGACCACTCCCCCACGCAACAGAATATACAGGATTGTGGTCACCGTTTCTGTCTTGTCCGTAGGTAAGGTCTGCATATGCATCATATGCTAAAGATGCCTCGTCTTGATTAAGTCCGTCAGGTATAGCCCAGAAAAATGATATTCTTACAATAATTCCTATTAAAAGTATTAAAATCGCAAGTTTCTTTTCGTGCTTATATAAAAATGACAGCACGGCATTATTTTCATCACAAGATTCGCAATTAGCGGTTTCGCCGTTTTTTGCGGCATAATAAACAGCTGCAATGCTCAGCAAAGTAAATATGATAAATAAAAAAGGATTCACTACGATTCCTCCCAAATAAAATTTATTATGTTTATTATAGCCCAAAATTTAATCAGAATCAACCTTTGACACCAAAATTTAACTTAAAATATGTAAAACATGGTAGAAACAACCATTTTTTTGTGGTAATATAAGATAAAATGGATTAATTTCGGAAAGGAGCGACAGCATTGAACGCAAGAAAAATAGTAAACGACACATTTATAAAGCCCTTTTGCACTAAAGGGCGCAAAAATATAGGTGTTGAGCTTGAGTTTCCCTTGCTGAACATAAAAAAAGCACCTGTTGATAAAGAGGTCGCCCTAGGTCTTTTAGAGCATATGACAAAGCAGCATTCTTTTCGCGCGGCAGAAAAAGATGCTAACGACAAGCTTGCCTTTATAATTAACGAAGATGGTGATGTTTTATCGTTTGACAACTCTTATAACAATTTCGAGTTTTCAATGGAAAAAGGCGAAAACTTATCTGAATGTGCACAGCGTTTTTATAAGCTTTACGATATAGTACAAAATTTCCTCATACCGCACTCTCACACTCTTTGCGGTATTGGTACGAATCCGTTTAAAGAGTATATTAAAAGCGATTTTGTATCCTTTCCCGTTTACGAAATGATACACAAATTTTTAAACGGTTTTTGTGGAAAGGATTATCACACATATCCTGATTTTCCTGCATATCTTTCGTCGGTACAGACGCATTTGGATGTTTCTTGCGAGGAGCTTTCAGAGGCATTAACTCTTTTTGCAGATTTAGATTTTGTGCGTGCGCTTTTGTTTTCAAATTCTCCTGCATTTTCAGGTGCTATCGGTTTTTCTGACTGCGTTTGTTTTCGCGATTATCTGTGGGAGATGAGCGGTTTTGGCAGTCTTGGCAAAAATACAGGCAAAATTTGTTCTGAATTTTCTTCATTATCTGATATAGAAGATTTAATTTTAGAGCGCAAAATGTTCAACCGAATAAGAAACGGAAAATACGAGCTGATTAAACCCGTTACCTTAAACGAATATTTTAATAGCTCCGAAAGCGAAGAGTGCGACATCAGCTGCTATTTATCCTTTTGCAATGTAGAGATTACCCGCCGTGGCACTCTAGAGGTTCGCAGCGATTGCGCTCAGCCAGCATCAGAGGCATTTTGTGCTTCTGCTTTTAATTTGGGAATTTTATGTGCCGCAAAAGATGCAAGACAAGTTCTTGATGAGTTTTTAAAAAACAACATTTCAAAAGAAATTTTAGCATTGCCCGAAAAAAATAAAATTCTGCGCGATTCTGTAATTTATGAATACAAACTGCCTGCACCCGATAGCGAGATTCAAAAGCTTTTAACCAATCTCGTGACATTAGCCAAAGAATCACTTTTAAAACGAGGCTTTGGCGAAGAAATACTTATAAAGCCTTTGTTTGCACGAGCTGAGCGAATCATCTGCCCCGCTTTGATATGGAAACAGCTCTTATGCGGCGGTATGTCTTTAGAATCGGTTATAAAAAAATTTGCAGACCCTGCCCAGTCGGTCTCTTGCCTTTAAGCCTTGATTTTTACAGCAAAATCATATACAATAATGTTAAGCTAAGCTTAGGAGGAATTTGTAAATGACAAGCACTAAAAAAAATAGAAAAAACCGTATAGGAACGGTTATTTTTGCTATTTTAGCAATTGCCGTATGCGTAGGCTGTGCCCTATACAGCTCAAACTCTCCTTATGTAAAAAAAATTAAAAGCACTATAAGAAGTATCGGTGCAGAGCTTTTATCGGTTCGTTCTTTAAAATATGAGCCGATGGAAAATGCAAAAAGCGTTCTTTATGTTGATAACCAAAAGTCGAAAATTGAAGACCTTAATTCTAAAAGAGATAATAAAATCATCGAAAGAACCGATGACAAAACCCGTCTCATCGATTATTGCACAGGATTTTTAATTGACTTGCCCGAAAATATGGAGCCTGATTTTTCACACAGCCCCAATTTTGTAAAAATGACAAGTGATTTTTTAGATGTTACAATATCTAAAGAACGCTCTCCTTATGAAGAAATTGACGAATATATTGAGCACTATTTAAACCGCTTTATTACAGATGAAAATCTGCGCAAAAATAATTCTATCGAACTTTTAGAAGACACTACAAATACCTATGGCGAAAATACTGCAAGAGTCATATCTGTAAAAATAACCGATATGCCCTCTGATAAGAAAAACGTATATACATACGCAACAATAAAGACAGTTGACCGCGAATTTTTCAGAATTTTGTTCAAATTCCGTTCAGATTCACAAGATAAAATAAATCAGGCAACAAATACCGCTCTTACAAGCTTCGTTCGCTGTGCGTCTTTCGGCACACCGCATTACGATTTAAAATTTTCACCACAAAAGCCTGATTTTTGGTCACGCGACACAAAAAAAATCTATAACTCTATGGCAGACCGCGACGATATATTATGGGGAATTTTCCACGCGGATGTTCAGGCAGGAAATCTCGACGGTGCGATTGCCGATATAGAAAACAAAATAGACTTTACCTTCCCTGTAATTCTTACTTACAATCATCTGGGAAATCCTTTAGCAGAGGGTTTGGCAGAAAAATGTGCCGAGCAAGGAAGAATGCTCGAGCTTACCGTTCAGATGACCGAAACAAATAACGTAGATTTATACTGCAAAAGTCCTCTTTTAGAGACCTATAAAGGAAAGTATGACGACAAAATACGTGCGTTGGCTCGTGAGATAAAAGAAAATATAAAACTGCCGTTTTTCTTCCGTTTAAACAACGAAATGAACACTGACTGGACCAACTATTCGGGTGTGGTAAATCTTTCTGACCCCGAAATTTACGTTGAAAGCTGGCGCAGAGTTTATAACATCTTTAAAGAAGAGGGCGTAGATAACGCAATATGGGTATTTAACCCCAACGACCGTAACTACCCGCCGTGTAATTGGAACAACTTTTTAGCATACTATCCCGGCGATGAATATGTGCAGATGATAGGTGTTACAGGCTATAACACAGGCACATACTTTAAAGATGTTACGGGCGAAGACTGGCGTTCGTTTACAGAAATTTATGATGAGGTTAATGAGGCATACAGCCCGTTTTTTGCAGATTTTCCGTGGATAATTACCGAATTTTCATCAAGCTCGGTCGGCGGAAACAAGCCGATGTGGATTAACCATATGTTTAAAAATCTGCACAAATATCCAAATATTAAGGTAGCTGTATGGTTCTCTGCTCCCGATATGGATATGCGACCAGGATTTGAAGGAAAAATAAGCAGACCTTATATGCTTGACGAAACCGAAGAGTCGCTTTTGGCATTCGGAGACGGAATTAAAAAAACAAATCCGCCCCAACCGGCTGTTAAGTAGCATTTATTGCTTGACACAGAGTTTATAAACCGATATAATTATTTATAATGGAAAATTTACGAAAGGATGATAGAGAAAAATGGAAAAAATCAGAACAAGATTTGCGCCCAGTCCGACAGGATATATGCATATCGGTAATCTGCGTACCGCTCTTTATGCTTATCTTTTAACCAAGCACAGCGGCGGCGATTTTATTTTGAGAATTGAGGATACCGACCAGGAACGTTTTGTTGAAGGTGCGGTAGAGTTAATTTATAAAACTATGAAAGAAACAGGACTTTTTCACGATGAAGGTCCTGACATTGGCGGACCATACGGTCCCTATGTTCAGAGCGACAGACGCAGTATTTATAAAGAATATGCCGAAAAATTAGTTGAGCTTGGCGGAGCATATTACTGCTTCTGCGACAAAGAGCGTTTAGATGCCCTTCGCGAGCAGCAGGAGGCAGCTAAGCTTATGCCTAAATATGACGGTCACTGTGCCCGCCTTTCAAAAGAAGAAATTGCTGAAAAGTTAGCCGCTGGTGTTCCTTACGTTATCCGTCAGAAAATACCCAAGCGCGGAACAACCTCTTTTTATGATGAAATTTACGGCAAAATCACCGTCGATAATGCAACCTTAGACGATAACGTGCTTTTAAAATCTGACGGTCTGCCAACATATAACTTCGCCAACGTTATCGACGACCATTTAATGAAAATTACCCACGTAATCCGCGGAAGTGAATATCTTTCTTCCTCACCTAAATACAATCTTCTTTACGAGGCTTTTGGTTGGGAAGTTCCTAAGTATATTCACGTTTCGCCTGTTATGAAGGATGCTCACAAAAAGCTTTCAAAACGTGAGGGCGATGCATCCTATGAAGATTTTATAAACAAGGGATATTTAAAAGATGCAATCGTTAACTACATCGCGCTTTTAGGCTGGAGTCCGGGCGGTGAGCAGGAGGTATTTACCTTAGAAGAACTCATTAAGGCTTTTGACCTTAAAGGAATAAGCAAATCACCTGCAATTTTTGACCAGAAAAAGCTCGACTGGTTAAATGGCGAATATATAAGAAAGCTGTCAGCTGAGGAATTTCACGAAATGGCTTTGCCGTACTATAAAGATGTTATTAAAAATCCTGCGATTGACCTTAAAAAAGTCAGTGCACTTTTGCAACCACGTTGCGAAAAGCTTTCTGATATTCCCGAGCAGGTTGACTTTTTTGACACACTCCCCGAGTATTCACCCGAGATGTATTGCCACAAAAAGATGAAGACCAACGAAGAAAACTCACTTGAGAGCTTAAAGGCAATCGTTCCTGCTCTCGAGGCAGTATCTGACTGGACTTTAGATAATATTCATAATAGCTTATTTGACCTGATTGCAAAGTTAGAGGTTAAAAACGGCATCATTTTATGGCCTCTTCGTTGTGCAGTTTCGGGCAAGGCGTTCACCCCCGGTGGCGGTGTTGAGCTTGCCGAAATTTTAGGAAAAGAAGAGACTTTAGCAAGAATTAAAAAGGGTATTGAGCTTTTAAGTAAATAATAACACTAAAAGGAGCTGTAACAAAATGAATTTCATTTTGCTACAGCTCCTTGGGGTTGGACGGAAAATAGCGCAGATCGGACAAACTGAACCCGTAGGGGTTACCCGAAGGCGTACGTGGGTACGCCGAGAGGTGAAGTTTGTTCGAAACATAAGGCATTATAACAAAAGGAATTCGTCAAATGACGAATTCCCACATTAAATTTTATGTTATTTTGACTTGTCTGATTTAATCAAAAGGCTTAGTTATGCGTTTTATTTGCCTTGTGCGGTGTGCGCATTTTGCTACAGCTCCTTTTTTATATCTTAACAAATACTTATAACCTTTTTAGGACACTTTTCTGCGCAAATTCCGCAGTTTGTGCATTTTGAATAATCAATTTTTGCAAGATTGTCAGTTACACAAACAGCACCATTCGGACAATTTTTTTCGCATAGCTTGCAGCCTATGCAGCCTGCTGAACAGATATCTTTAACTACTGCACCCTTATCTTTGGATTTACAAAGAACAAATACCTTTTGTTTGGCAGGAATCATATCAATTACATTTTTGGGGCATATTGCCGCGCACACACCACATCCAACACATTTTTCGGCATCAACCTCGGCAATTCCGTCTACTATGTGAATCGCATCAAATCTGCAGGCACTGACACAGCTGCCATATCCTGTACAGCCATACGGGCACGACTTCTCTCCCCCGCCGAAACGTTGCGCAGCCACGCAATCTGTTATACCCTCATATTCATATTTAACTGCCGCCTTGCCGCAGGTCCCGCTGCACAA
The DNA here is from genome assembly GCA_045595745.1 of Clostridia bacterium. Taxonomy (GTDB): domain Bacteria; phylum Bacillota; class Clostridia; order UBA1381; family UBA9506; genus RGIG1666. The sequence goes on from JAZOBB010000001.1 coordinate 9,038, forward strand.
CACCTTGGCAACCATTTTTTCTTTTTCTTCTACAACGATTCCTAAAATTTCGGCTATTTTATCTACATTCTCTTTTTTTGTTCCGGGGCATTTTGTCGGCTCTTCCTCGCCCTTTACTATTGCCTCAGCCAAAGCCGCACATCCCGCATAGCCACAACCGCCACAGTTCGCGCCTGGTAAAAGCTCTGAAACCTGTTCAATTCGTTCGTCCTTTTCGACCTTTAATGCCTTTGCCGCAACTCCTAAAAGTGCTCCGAACACAATCCCCAACGCTCCAAGAATTATAACCGGTATTAAAATTTGCATTCTTATGCCTCCTTAAAATTTCATGCCCGAAAATCCCAAAAATGCCATCGCTATTAAGCCGGCTGTAATAAGCGCAATGGGAAATCCCTGAAGAGCTTTTGGAATATCTGCTGTTTCTAATCGCTCACGTACACCTGCAAATAAAACGATTCCCAGCATAAACGAAAGTCCGCCCGAAAAGCCGAACACAACCGAATGGATAAAATCATATCCTTCCTGAACATTTAAAAGTGCCACACCCAAAACTGCACAGTTTGTAGTTATAAGCGGCAGATATATGCCAAGTGCATTATAAAGTGCGGGACTGAACTTTTGAATAACCATTTCAACGAACTGCACCAAAACAGCTATTACTAAAATAAATGCTACTGTCTGCATATATTCGATGCCGAACGGCTCTAAAAGAAGCACCTGAACTAAATATGTACACGCAGAAGCAACCGTCATAACAAAGGTTACGGCTAAGCTCATACCAACAGCTGTGCTGACCTTTTTGGATACTCCTAAAAACGGGCAGATGCCTAAAAACTTAACCAAAACAAAGTTATTAACTAAAATTGTACTCAAAGAAAGTAAAACCAATTCTATAAATAAACTCATTTTCCGGCACCCCCTTTTTCGTTTTTAGCACGAATAAGGTTAATAGCACCGATTAACAGTCCTAAAACTATAAACGCACCGGGAGGCAATATTAAAATCGTTGCAGGAGCAAAGCTCTCGCCAAACAATGATATACCTAAAAATGTTCCGTTACCTAAAATTTCACGTATTGCACTGATTATTGTAAGCGCGGCTGTAAATCCCAGACCTATGCCCAAACCGTCTAAGGCTGAGTTCCCTACTGTGTTTTTAGATGCAAAAGCCTCGGCACGTGCTAAAATTATACAGTTTACAACAATCAGAGGAATAAACAATCCCAACGATTTTGAAATTTCGGGCAAATATGCCTTTAAAAGCATTTCGATGGCACTTACAAATGCCGCTATTATTACAATATATGATGCTATTCGTATTTTGTTGGGTATAAATTTACGACACAAAGATATTACAACATTTGACGCAACCAAAACAGCAGTTGCAGAAAGTCCCATACCAATTCCGTTAGATACACTTGTCGTAACCGCAAGGGTCGGGCACATACCCAAAAGCTGAACAAAGGTCGGATTTTCTTTAATCAAGCCTTTTGTAAATTCTTTAATCTGCATTTGCCATACCCCCTTGCTTTAAGTTTTCTACCGCTTTGGCCGCGGCATTTACACCGTTTGTAACCGCGTTTGACGTAACCGTTGCACCCGATATTGCAACAATTTCGTTTTTATCAGGTGTTCCGCTTTTAATGACTTTAAGCGGCTCAGAGGCACTCTTTTTAACAAACTGGTCATTAAACTTTGGTTCCTGCGATTTTGAGCCTAAGCCGGGAGTTTCTGACATTGATATAATCTTAACTCCTGTCACCATTTTTTCTTGGTCTACACCAACTATCATATTAATATCGCCGCCAAAGCCGTTAGAGCTTACACCAACACAATAGCCTATAACTTCGCCTTGTGAATTTTTGCCCGCATAAATTTCGGTTACTAAATCATCTTCATCAAAAACCAAATCAAGCTTTTCAAAGTCTTTAGCATCGGGCAATACTGCCACTCGGGCTTCGTTTTGCTCTTTTATTGTGTTTGTCTCGATTTTTTCAACTGTCAAGTTATTTGTAACCGCCAATAAAAGTGCAGCAACGGCAGTTATTACAAATAAAATTACGGCAAGAATTACCGGATTTTCATTCTTTTGCATTTATACCGCCTCCTTTTTAACTGCACCAAACTTTTTAGGACGGCAGTATTTATCAATAAGCGGAGTTGCAATATTCATAAGTAAAATCGCATAAGAAACACCCTCAGGATATCCGCCCAGTCTTCTTATAACAAAGGTAATTACACCGCAACCAATACCCATTATAACCTGACCTTTTGCGGTAATAGGAGAGGTAACGTAGTCGGTCGCCATAAAGATTGCTCCAAGCATAAGACCGCCGCTTAAAATGTTATAAAGCACACTCTCTAGCCCAGATAAATCTCCGTTTGAAAAGATAAAGCTTAAAACCGCAACAGTACCGATAAAGCACAGCGGTATTCGAGGGGAAATAACCTTTCTTATTACAAGATAAGCTCCGCCTAAAATAAGTGCTAAAGCTGATGTTTCGCCCAGGCATCCGCCCATATTTCCGATAAACATATCGATAAATGCCGGCAATTCTCCCTCTTGCGTTCCTTTTAAAATTGCAAGCGGAGTTGCACTGCTGACAAGGTCAGGACTTATTGAAAATCCCGTTGAAAACGGCATTACCCAGCGTGTCATTAAAACAGGCCACGATGCCAAAAGGAATGCTCGCCCTGCTAAAGCCGGATTAACAAAGTTATGACCTACACCGCCATATAACTGTTTTGCAATTACAATTGCCACAAACGAGCCGATAACCATCATCCACCAGGGTGCTGTAACGGGAACGTTCATAGCAAGCAAAACGCCTGTAACTGCGGCTGTTCCGTCAGATACGGTAACAGGCTTTTTGGTTATTTTTTGCCACAGATATTCAAAACCCACACACGCACTAACAGTTATTGCTACTATGTAAAGTGAACGAAGTCCAAAGAAAACCACCGAGCAAAAAAGAGCCGGGATAAGCGCAATTAACACATCACGCATTATAGATGAGGTTGTCTGTTTTGTTCTTATGTGCGGAGACGATGATACAACAGTTAAATTCTCCATTATTTTTTAGCCTCCTTTTTAGCCTTTTCTTTTGCGCGTTTTGCCAAAATCTGTGTTTTGCCCCATCTTATTGCCTGAACAAGATGCCTTTGAGCAGGGCAGGTATATGAACAACTGCCGCATTCAATGCAATCCATTAAATTATATTCCTCGCATTTTTCTATGTCTTTTTTGTTGGCATAAATCCCTAACTGCGACGGAACAAGATTCATCGGGCAAACACTTACACATTTTCCGCAACGCAGACAATTTGACTCATTTCGTACAGTTGCCTGTTTTTCGTCAAAGGCTAAAATTCCCGATGTGCCCTTTAAAACAGGAACATCAAG
>JAZOBB010000002.1:0-2887 GCA_045595745.1 Clostridia bacterium
TAGGTAAGTTTTGCGAATTTTATAAATGGCTAAAAGAAGCGAATCGCAAAACAAAAGCATTTAATGAAGATGCGTTAAACTATGCTATGTTTGAAATCCTGGCAGAATATAAAAGAAAAGGTATTTCAAAGACAAATTTAATAAAAGCAATGCTTTTATTTGGAATACCGTATCTTGCATCGGAAATTCCCGGGCGTAAAAAAAGAGCTCGCATAGATGGACTTAAGTGCATTGAAAGTGCAAAAAAAATAGGACTTAAGCAAACAGGAGGAACTTTGGAATTTCCGACTTTTTCAAAATGAAAAATAGGAGCTTGAAGTATGCATATATTTGAATACCCATATATAATTATAACCATTTTGGTTTTATGCTTTATTGTTCTTACTGCTATTGGCATATATTTTGCTGTAAGAGGAGCGAAAACTGCGAAAGGCAGCGAAGAAAAAGACTTTATAAATATAAGTAAATTAGAAGCCGCTTTTGAAAAATCCGGCAAATTGCATGAAGATAGATGCGTCTTCTATGTTAAAGTTTCTTTGGATAATTTCAGAAGTCTTTATTCTGCGCACCAAACTTCAAATGTTTTTTCTGATATAAAGACAGTCTTGCTGGAAGTTTTTTCAAACGGTGATGACAGTAATATTGCTATGTATGGAGAAAAAAACTTTGTTGTTTTTTCAAAATGGAATATGGAAACTGCACGCAAGAAAATAGAAAATTGTTTTGCAGAATTGAATAAATGTCTCTTAAAGCACAGTGCTCTTAATATTATTGACATCAGAATCGGTGTGTATTTTGCCTTTGGCACACAGGTGTCCTTGGATGATGCAATAGGTCGTGCCAAACAAGCATATTTGCTTGCAAAGAATGAAAACATCACATATGCCGAATGGAATGTCTCAGGCGGAAACGCGCTTGAGAAAAAAATTAAAATAGAAAATAACATAGAAAAAGAAATTGATAACAATCGTTTCTTCCTTGAATATCAACCTGTTTTAGATGCAAAAACAAAGAAAATAATAGGTGCGGAAGTTTTATCTCGTTTAAATTCGGAAAGCGAGGGGGTATTATCTCCGGGTAGCTTTTTGTCTGCGGTGGATTCTGTAGGAATCAATGATAAATTTGATTATTACATTTTTGAAAAAAACTGCAAATGGATTTCAAACGATAAAAAACAAAGGGAAGCTTATAAATATACCATAAATTTTTCAAGGTCAACCTTGTGTGAACCACAGTTTGCAGAGAAAATAATAGCTATTGCACAAAAATACGATTTGAAGTTTTCGTGTTTGGCGATTGAAATATTAGAGGATAAAAACATAACCTTCGATGCAAGAAAGCAAATGATAGATAATCTGTCAGTTCTTAAAGAAAAAGGTATATCTATCTTGCTTGATGATTTCGGAAGCGGATATACAACCTTTGGTGATTTGCAAAACCTTGATATTTCTGTTGTGAAAATTGATAAGGCGATAACACAGAATTCGGTTACAGATACAGGATTTATTATTTTAAAAAATATTATTCGTACTGCACATGATATAGGTTTTAAGACATTGTGCGAAGGAGTCGAAACAAAAGAGCAAGAAGACGCTGCGATAAAAGCAGGCTCAGATCTCCTTCAGGGCTTTTACTATTACAGACCTATGTCGGTGGTGCAGCTTGAAAAAGTGTTTAATGAAGATTCAGGGGGAGTCTAAATGCTGCCCGTTTGCAGGAGCAAAAGAGAAAGATAAAAATAGGAGGTGCAAAATGGAAAGAAATGTGCTTGTTGACAGACTGAAGGGATATGCCTGCTTTTTGGTTCTGTTCGGTCATGTTATTATGGGAATAAGACTTGCAGGTATAGATATTCCTGAATTTTTTTGGGGAACAGAAAAGTTTATTTGGTCTTTTCATGTTGCACTTTTTCTGTTTTTGAGTGGTGTTGTGTATAAAGCTTGCGGAGAATGGAAAAGTAAGAAAACCAAATCAGGTTTTATTCTCTATAAGCTGTACACCCTTGGTATTCCGTACATAGCTTTTTCAGTTGTTTACATATTAATAAACAGTTTGGTTGGAGAAGCAAACACAGGTTTTGCAGCTTCAGATATTTTTTATATATGGAAAACTCCTGTTGCTCAATATTGGTTCTTATATGCGCTGTTCTTTTTGTTTTGTATTTGGACGGTTTTTTCAGGAGTGATAAAAAATTGGCAAACTACTCTTATAGTTGTTTTAATAGGCTATTTAGCACCGCTTTTTAGTATTCCTCTTGGAAGCTTGGATGTGGTATTTTATTCGGCACTTGCCTTTGGATTCGGCACATTTGTAGATTTCAAAAGAATCACCAAGCTTCGAGCTTGGGCTAAATGGTTAGTTGTGTTAATACATATAGCAGTAGGTGTCGTGCTCGTTTTGTTAAACAAAATAGAGGCTCCGTTTATAAAGGAAATAATGATACTGTTTGGAATATATTCAAGTATTATGTTTATTTCTATGCTCCAATGCTGTAAACCTGTTGCTCGTTTTCTCGATTTCGTAAATAAGTATTCTTTTCAGATTTACTTATTACACACCATATTTACAGCCGGAATAAGAATAATTTTACTTCGTATGGATATACCCCAATGGTGGATTCATGTTCTTTTGGGAACTGCTTGCGGATTGGTATTTTCGGTGTTAGCGGCGGTAATTGCAAAGAAAGTAAAGTTCTTGGATTTCTTCTTCTTTCCTGCAAAGGCTTATACATTGAAGAATATTGATTTTAAAAGGTAAGCTTGGTCTTATGTTGTGCAAGAATTTTATTTGAACCCTCTGAGATAACAAAAACGTTATTTCAGAGGGTTTTTCTATATCAAAATATGATAAACATTAACCAAAGAAAAGAACTTTAAAAAACCTTCGT
>JAZOBB010000003.1:0-3375 GCA_045595745.1 Clostridia bacterium
CGTCCTGTGAGGTAACCTTTATATATCTTGTTACAGTTCTGCCTGCATTAAGAGACACCGTTTTATCTATTTCTACATTTGATGATTCTGTGCGATAAAGGCCCCATGTAGCATCAGGACTTACCTTAACATCTATAGTTATGCTTTCGTATTTGTTTGTAACCGCAAGGTCTGATATTTCACCAATACCACTTTCCTCTGCCGCATGAGTAATTTTTCCCCCCGGCGGTGTAATCGTCTCGATTACATAGCAATCACTAGAGAGTGTTTTGCCTGTAGTTTCTTTAACAACACTGCTCTCGATTTTTATTTCGTCATAAACAGCAACAATTTTTAAATAATATTCAGTTTCTTCGCTAAGACCCGATGCTAAAATTGTATTTGTATCAGAAAAATATTTCGCCGGCTTAGAAACCATATCATCCTGTGTTATTCCATAATACAGATAGAAAGACGGATTACCATTAATCTCAGCTTCAACCTGCATTGTCAGACTTCCGCCAACTGTTTGAACGACCGTAAGCTTGCCCAGGGTTTCAGGAATATCTCTATTAATGTTTAGTGTATATACTTTTTCACGACCACTTTCTGCAATTACCTTAATATATACAGTATTTTCACCTTTTTTAAGTGAAAATGCCGTCCCCTCGTTAATACATTCGTATTCAGAATACAATTTATATGTCGCATTTTCAGAAACAACAACCTGAGGCACAAAAATCCTGTCGTAATATTTTCCGCTTATTAAATTTCCCTCTTTTGTCATTTCTTCTAAGTTATTTGCCGAAAGCTCTGCTAAGTCACATAGCTTCGTTACGGTAACAGTAACATCTTTAGTTATACTCTCGCCAGTCCATTCTTTGCCGTCTGCCGTGAATGTATATATGTAATTTTCAGGCGGTTCGGGCAGGGCTATACTCGTAAGATATTTTGCATATTTTTCACCTGTATAATCGCCTATGAACGTTACTGTGTAAATTTTAGGTGTTTTTATTACTGTTACGGTTACGTCGCCAGTTATGTTCTCCCCTGACCAAATATTGTCATTAGCCAAAAATACATACGTATATCCATACGGTGCCTCAGGAAGTGTTGCATCAGCAAGATATGCTACGTTACTTTTGCCTGTATAATCACCCTCGTACGTTACTGTGTAAATTATGGGTGTTTTGGTTACTTTTACAGTTACGTCCTCGGTTATACTTTTGCCTGTCCATTCTTTGCCATCTGCCGTAAATGAATAAGTGTAGCCATACGATGGCTCAGGGAGTGTTACACTCGAAAAAACTTTTACAATCAGCTTGTCCTCATAATCACCTACATATGTTACAGTATATACTGCTGTTTTAGTTACTGTAACGACTGTATCATCAAAAATATTTTCCCCTGTCCATTCCTGACCATCGACCGAATATTCATAAATATAACCCTCAGGTGCTATTAAAAGTTTTGCCGACTGTGATGCCAAAATATATTCTTTTAAAATTTCTTCATCATCCAATAAATAGGTAATTATGTAATCATACAAAACTACTTCAGTAGAACCGTCAAAGCTATATTCCCAAGTTGCAGATGCAGGCTTATACACAGTCTGCAAACTATCACAATAATAAAATGTATTATCGCCAAGTGTTGTTACACTATCTGGAATCGTTACGCTTGACAAACTTTTACAATTTGAAAAAACATAATCACCGATTACTGTAACACCATCAGGAATAATTATATCTTTTAATCTTACACAATTGCCAAATGCATAATCCTCAATTACTGTAACACTATCAGGAATAGCTAAATTGGTTATGCCTGTAAAACACCACAACGAACCCCGTTTAATAGTTTTTATATCATCAGGAATAGTTAATTTTTTTACAAGCTCTCCATTAATATAAAATTCTCCGTTAGCCGATACATTAGTTGCTACATTAAATGGACACGAATAGCTATTGCCAAAGCTAATATTGAACCATGCTGAAAGATCTGTTATATGTAAACTTTTAAGCTCATCACAACAATGAAACGCATCCATACCTATAGTGGTTACTGTTGCAGGTATATTTATACTTGTTATATCTCTACAATTATAAAACGCATAATTTCCAATTGTTTTCACACCATGGGGTATAACAAGACTTTCTATTTTTTCATTATTAATATATAAATTACCACCATTTTGATTACAGAATGGATGCGCAAGTTCGTTATCAAAATTGATAGCACACCACGCTGTCATATCGGTTATATTTGCACGATTTAAATTACTGCAGCCATAAAAGGCATTATTGCCAATTTCTTTAACGCTTGCAGGTATGCTTACATTTTTTAAATTAGGACAACTTTCAAATGTTCTGTTGCCAATTCTCGTTACTCCAAAAGGTATGCTGATATTTGCTAACTCAGTACATCCCAAAAATGCACCATCGCCAATGGTTGTAATATTGCCGGGCAAAATAATTGTTTCTAAATATCCACAGTATTGAAACGCATATGCCCCTATTTCAATTACACTATAAGGTATGCTGATACTCGTCAAATTGCCACAATCATAAAATGCATAATCTCCAATAATTGTTACACCATCAGGAATTATTATGCTTGTTAAACCATTGCATTTATAAAAAGCATAATTAGCAATATGAGTAACAGGATAGCCACCCAATGTGCTCGGAACAGTAATTTTGCCCGATATTGATGTATCAACATCTGTAATCGCTGCCACTCCATATGATACCTCATATGTATAATAACCATCTGTCGCCGCCTCCGCATCAATAGCATTAACAACCGCGAGCGAAGCCACCGCTGTTATTGCACAAAACAAAAACATAAAAATTTTCTTTTTCAATTGTATCTCTCCTTGTGCGCCCAACTAAACAGCTATGCGGTGTGTCAAAAGCTGACACACCGCTCATTTATTATTCATCGTCTGAAACTACTTCGTATTCTTCGTCATATTGATCATCTGCAAATCTTTCGCCGCAACGGCTGCAGAATTTTGCAGCAATATCAGATGCGCTATCGCATTTAGGGCAAATCTTTTGCTTCTTTAAAGACGCAAGCTTTGCTTCCTGAGCATCTAACACCTCTTTTAATTCGTCAATCTGCAAAATAATATCTTCAGTCTGTTCAAAATCTACACTTACGCCCTTTTGTTCTTTATAAAATATTTCGCCCAATTCTTTAAACTTTGCTTTAAGCTCACTTTTGGTATCGGCAATTGCAAGCTTAAGTTTGGTAAGCTCTACAACCTCGCCCGATTTTTTTACCGCACCGCCGAACGATTTTTTAATATCAGAAAAGAATTTATCCATTTTAATTGCCTCCTTTTGTGCTTTTATTTTAGTATAACACATTTTTCATAAATTTGACAGTACT
>JAZOBB010000004.1:0-16782 GCA_045595745.1 Clostridia bacterium
GTTATACCCGTCATATTATTCCAAAGCATAACTTTATCGCCTGCATCTAATGAGAAGGTTTCTTTTTGCATATTAACTGTTACCTTGCCTGTTTGATTTTCTGCGACCGTTACGGGAACAATATTCATATTTTTAAGTTTACCCTGTTCATAATCTGCAAAAACAACTGAATAAGTACCTGCATTTGGCACATTTAACTGTGCTGATTTTTTATCCGCGCCGATTTTTGTAATACAGAACTCTTTATTTTCTATCCAGTCTTCATCCAATATTACCAGCTGAAAATAAGAAGTGTTTCCACCTATGTACAGTGCATAAAAATCCTTATCAACAAAGGTTCCGGGATAACCTGTTGACACTTCATCAAACAAAAGACTTGTCCAGTCATCGCCTAAGTTAGGTGTCATTATGTTATCTCTTAAGGACAAATACGTTCCTGCGCTTACTTTCATATCGGCAACCTTTGTGGCTGAGCTGTTTTTATGAATTCTGTATACTGTAACCCCGTCGCTTGCGCCTGTATAACAATTTATATATACTCCGCCCGTAATTTTAAAATATGTATACGGAGAATAGACAGACCTATAAAATTTCTTCATATTAGTCCAGTTGTCAAGAGTAACAACATTGTCAAGCTTATAGGTTATCTCGTTACCTGAGGATATAATCGTTGCATCTTTTGTTCCGTTTTTAGAAGAAAATGACAGACATTTTTTTTCGGTGTATTGCGGGTCTGTGCTTACTGTTGCCATAAAAGCGATTCTATCGCCTTTATTATAGCCATAGTACGGATATGCACCATATGAAGAAGGAATACCTCTTACCGCTATAATAGCATCAGAAGAAATATCCTTGATAAGTAATTCTTTCTGAGCCTGGTTGCCACTACCTTCGTTTGATGCACCAACAACAATGCCTTCTGCCATAATCTCGCGGCCGACATCTAAAAGCACAGCCTCTTTAACACTTGTAATAGTCATTTCTTCTAAAACAGTTACTTCTAAGTTTGCGGTAAAATTGCCAAAGCTTACTGTTACAGAATTTGTGGGATATTCCAAAATCTCGGGGGTTACGCTGTATCCCTTTATGTTCCATACCGAGCCGTCGCTCATAGTCGCGCTTACAACCATACCGGTGCTGTCGAAGGTTTCGCCGCTTTTGTATGTGAGCTTATCCGGCGGAGTTGTAACAGAAACTGATTCTAAATTAACATCTGACCCTGTATTTGCCATTGACGGTCGCAAAACTGCAAAGCGGTCATATCCCAAAAGCGAAATTAATATATTGTCGGCACCCTCGCCGTGTATGTTTTTGCCTATGGTAAGAGTGGTGCAAGCTCCATTTTTTACTGTAGCTAAAGTGGAGTTTCCGATATATACATAAACGATATTTCCGCCGCTATAGTCAGCTATAATGATATCGCCTTCCTCAAGTTCGGACTCAGAAATCAAACGTGTTCGGCTATTTTGTGCAGGATTGTATAACCAGCCGTATCTTATAAGGTATCCGCCATAAAGATTTGGCGCGATCATTTTTGAAAGCTCGGTGTTTGTATAGCAGGTGCGGTTTTCAACATCTATAAGCTGGTCAAGAGCCTCTTTTGCTGTCATATCACCGAAAAGGTCTATGCCTAAAGCGGATTTATACAAAGAATTCGCAAAAGTCAAGCCACTATCAAAGGCAGATGCTTTTTCTATGTGCTCTCTTGCTATTTCGCCAAGAATAAGACCCTGCGTTTTTGCATATCCCGAAACACTGTGCGTGATGTCACCCAGCTCTATTCCGTTTACGTATGTAGCTTCACTTTTAATAAGTGCACCAGGTGTACTTTCGGTAACGCGAACACTATATGTCAGCTTAACTGTAGCCTTTGATGCTACCTCTCCGCTCCAGGTAAGAGAATTGCCGTCTTGGGTTATCCCGTCATTTGCAGATACAAGCTCAGTTCCTGCGGGAATAACATCTGTAACGTTAATGTTTGAAATAGCCGCTGAAGTTGTATTTTCAAGGGTTATTGTATAGGTTATAACATCGCCTGTATATACAGCAGAGTTTTCATAAACTGATGCGGTTTTCTCCATCGAAAGACCTGCTATCGCCATACGATTTAAAGTTTTTTCGGTTGGTGTAAGCCCCCTTGCAAGAGGTCTTAAAAGGCAAAAGTTTCTTACTGTGTCAGAAGAGGTTTCTTTAAAAATATATCGCTTATTGTCAGTATCCTCAAAGATAGATTTGCACGTAATGGTTGCTATCATTCCGCTTGTTTCTTCTCCGATTGTACCATCATATGAAAGAGCAGGGTTAGACGCATTTCTGGTGTACGAGCCGCCGCCGTAGCAGTGCAAAAAGGTATCACTGCCTATGTAGATATACACGTGACCGCTTGAATCTGATGTTTTGCCGTGACGGTAAACAAGCAAATCACCAATCTCTAACTGATTTTTTACAAATGTCATAATTTCTTGCTTTGCCGCATCGGTGGTATAATCTGCGTTTTCCCAATAACCTATAACATCGACGTTATCAGGATTTTCTCTGGCATATATGGTGAAATTAGACGTATTGGGGGATTTTTCACTAAATTCATACGGCATTACATTTACGCCAAATGCCTCACGATAGCAGGAATTTACATAACTGCTGCAATCTAAGTAAACCGTTCTCTGTGCAGTTGCATCCTCAGGGGATGCATAAACGTGACGTCTTGCATTTAGCTGGTCATAAAGAATCTGTGCACCCTGTCTGTCGTAGGCATATGCAACCTCTTTTATAATGTCATAGTTACTGTAAGCAGGTGTTTCGTCTGCGCTGATATACGGGCACGTAAAAGAAACCGCCATAACAGCACATAAAAACATTGTTAAAAATTTTTTCATAAATATAACTCCTTTTTTATATCATATGTTGATTTTAGCACACATTAATGTTATAATCAAATATAAATAAAGTAATATAGTTATAAACAAAAGATTATGAGGTGTTATTTTTGAACAGAGCAGAAAAATACGTGTACAAGGTCTGTCAGACCCAAAGCTTTTCCGTTGCGGCAAAAGAAATGTATGTTTCACAGCCAGCACTGAGCGCAACCATTAAAAAGCTTGAAACAGAGCTTGGATACGAAATATTTAACAGAAAAAAATCTCCTGTCACTCTCACACGCGAGGGCGAGCTTTATGTTGAATATTTAGAGGAAGCTATGGAGCTTGAGAAAAATCTTAAAAGACGCGTATCTTCTTTGCATGAAAGTCCGTCTAAAAAGCTTTCTATAGGCGGTTCTAATTCCGCTGCATATCACATTCTTCCTAAAATATGCGGTGAGCTTAACCGCCGATTTCCTAAAATAGAGCTTGCGATTGATGTTGCCACATCTACGGGAGGACTTTTTGATAAGCTGAGCCAAGGATCTTTAGACCTTGTAATTGCAACAGACTGCGATTTTTCGAAATTTGATGCCGTAAAGCTTTGGCACGAAAAATATGTAGTTGTTGTCAGAAAGGACTATAAGGGTATTGAAAAGCTAAGTAAATATGCTCTTACGCGTGATGAAATTCTGACAGGTAATTTTTTAAAAGCCAAAGAAATAACTGACTATAAAATGTTTAATGATATAGAATTTTTTAAACCGGGCATAAATTCTAATGCGTGGAAAAAAATGCCTGAATTTATGTCGCAATGCACGCATTCTTCGTGTCACTTAATTAATTTTCGTCGTATGGATCTTTACTATAAATTAATGCTTGAGGGCTTGGGAGCATTAATAGCTCCTCAGATTATTGTTTCAGAAAATCCCGATGCAAACGACGAGCTTTGTTATTTTGCTTTAGACATCGAAAATAATGAGCGACAAGCGATGATTGTATATAAAAAAGGTGTTCCTCTTACAAAATCTATGCAGAATTTTATATCTATTGCCCAAGAGCTTTTTGTCGACTTGACAACCATTTAAATATGCGATAAAATATAGACACCCCCACAGGGTGTCTATATTTTATGAAAGCGGTGATATAAATGAAACAAAAATTTGACGTTTTTGGTATGACGTGCAGTGCCTGCAGCGCACACGTAGAAAAGTCGGTTTCTGGCTTGGAGTGTGTTGATAAAGCCTCTGTAAGCCTTTTAACAAACTCGATGCAGGTTGAATTTAAAAACGGCAAAGAGGATATAGATGCAGTTGTATCAGCAGTCGAAAAAGCAGGATACAGCGCAAAAAAATCAGGAGATACCGAAGCTAAAAAGGCAAACGGTGTATCTGAAGAAGACAGCGAGCAAAAAAACACTAAATTTCGCATCATATCTTCGCTCCTTCTTTTAATTCCCCTTATGTATCTTTCGATGGGGCATATGATAGGGCTTCCTTTGCCCTCATTTTTAAGCGGTCATATGCACGCAACAGAGCTTTTGTTAACGCAATTTATACTAACACTTTTTGTTGTGTTTATTAACAGAAAATTTTACTTGGTCGGATTTCGCACACTTTTTCGTGGCTCGCCCAATATGGATTCTTTAATTGCCATCGGCTCGGGTGCGGCTCTTTTATACAGCACAGTTATGCTTTATGCCTCATGCGGATTGGATGCTTTAAGTGTAAAATATCCTACCGCAGATATTTCATATTCATTTGTTCATAACGTATATTTTGAATCTGCGGCAATGATTTTAGCTTTAGTAACTATCGGAAAATATTTAGAGGCACGCTCAGCCGGCAAAACCTCTGCCGCCATAAAAAAACTGATGGAGCTTGCCCCCTCTCGCGCGGTTGTTGTAAGAGAAGGCAAAGAGATTGAAATTCCGTCAGAGCAGGTTATCCCGGGTGATGTTGTTGTTATAAAGCCGGGTGCTAAAATCCCTGTTGACGGCGTTATTTTAGAGGGTCACGCAGTTATTGACGAATCCGCTTTAACGGGCGAGAGTATTCCTGTGGAAAAATCCGCAGGAGCTTCAGTTACAGGTGCTACCATAAACCGCTCGGGTGCTTTTACCATGCGGGCAACCAAAGTCGGCAGTGATACGGCACTAGCGCAGATTATCAGACTGGTCGAGGAGGCATCAGCATCTAAAGCACCTGTTGCTAAGCTTGCCGATAAGGTAAGCGGAGTTTTTGTACCGATAGTAATTTTAATTGCGGCAATTACCTTTATTATATGGATGCTTGCAGGAAAAGGCATTTCGTTTGCTTTGGGTAATGCGATTGCTGTTTTGGTTATATCCTGCCCTTGTGCTTTGGGTCTTGCGACACCGACAGCTGTTATGGTCGGTATGGGAAAAGGTGCAGAAAACGGAATTTTATTTAAAAGTGCAGAGAGCTTAGAGCTTTTAAGAAGTGTCACCACCGTAGTTTTGGACAAAACAGGAACTGTCACCGAAGGAAAGCCCAAGGTTACCGATATAATACCGCACAACATATCGGAAAAAGAGTTGCTGTTTATCGCAGGCTCGGCGGAACAAATGTCTGAGCATCCGCTTTCGCGTGCAATTATTGAAAAATGCAAAAATGATAATATAAATCTTTCTGATATAACAGATTTTAACAACGAATCCGGACTTGGAATCAGTGCGGTGTTAGATGGCAAAACTGTAATTGCAGGAAATGCCGACTGGCTGAAAAAGAACGGTATTTCTCTTGGCAAGTGGGAAGAAGATGGCGCAGAGCTTGCCAACCTCGGCAAAACACCTCTTTATTTTGCTTATGGCGAAGAGTTTTCAGGAATAATTGCTGTTAGCGATACCATACGAAAAACCAGTGCCAAAGCAATAGAAGATATGCAAAAAATGGGGCTTGAGGTTATTATGCTTACGGGCGATAACAGTCGCACAGCCGAGGCAATTCGCGCTCAGGCAGGCATAAGCCGAGTTATAGCCGAGGTGCTGCCACAGGATAAAGAGCGCGAAATAAGGCAGCTTAAAGAAAGCGGCAAAACGGTTGCTATGATAGGTGACGGAATAAATGATGCTCCTGCCCTGGCCCGTGCCGATGTCGGTTTTGCAATAGGCGCAGGAACAGACATAGCAATAGAATCAGCAGATGTTGTTTTAATAAAAAGTGATTTAACAGATGCCGTTACCTCCATAAAGCTTAGCCGTGCCGTTATACGAAATGTAAAGCAAAATCTTTTCTGGGCGTTCTTTTATAATGCTATTTGTATTCCGCTTGCGGCAGGAGCTTTTTATCCGCTGTTCAATTTAAGATTAAGCCCCATGATTGGTGCGGCAGCAATGAGTCTAAGCTCATTTTGTGTTGTTTCAAATGCCTTAAGATTAAGATTGTTTAAATCTGAATCTGGCAATAATATAAATAAAAAAGGAGAAAAGAAAATGGAAAAGAAAATGATTATTGATGGAATGGCATGTGGACATTGCTCCGCACGTGTTGAGCAGGTGTTAAACGCAATCGAGGGTGTGAGCGCAACTGTGGTATTAGAGGAAAAATGCGCAAACATAACCTTAACCCGAGATGTAAGCGACGATGTTTTAAAAGCGGCAGTAACCGATGCAGGCTACACTGTTGTTTCCTTGTCGTAACGAATATGAAAGCAGATAAGACAAAAGTGTGCCGACTTTTAAAGACCGCACGCGGACAGATTGACGGCATTTTAAAAATGATAGATGACGACAAATACTGTCTTGATATTTCGTGTCAGGTGATGGCGGCACAGGCAATTTTAAAAAAAACAAATGAAGAAATTTTGCGTGCGCATCTTAAAAGCTGTGTAAACGATGCCTTTTCAGATGGCAATCGTGACGATGCGCAACAAAAAATTGAAGAGCTTACAAAAATTATCGGAAAGCTATAAGGAGGAGTAATATGAACGGATTTAAAAAGATTGCAGCAGAAGAAATAAGCAAAAACACCTTTGAACTAATAGGCAAAGACTGGATGTTAGTAACTGCAAAAAAGCCAGACGGCACAGTTAATACAATGACTGCATCATGGGGCGGTCTGGGCGTTATGTGGAACAAAAATGCGGCATTTGTTGTTTTGCGTCCGCAGCGATATACAAAAGAATTTGTCGATTCATCAGACAGCTTTTCTTTAACATTTTTTGCAGACGATTATAAAAAGCAGTTAAGCTATTTAGGCTCAGTTTCAGGTCGCGACGAAGATAAAATAGCAAAAACAGGCTTAACAGTTGCCGAAAATGATGGTGTGCCATATTTTGAAGAATCAAAAATGGTGTTAATCTGCAAAAAAATGTTTGCACAGGAAATGACAGAAGATTCTTTTATTTTAAAATCAATCCCGAAAGAAATGTATTCAGCAGGTGATTATCACACCTTATACATCGCAGAAATTGAGTCTGTGTGGGTAAAATAGCATTGTTTTGTATTGAAAAAGCAAATCTCGTTTGATATAATTAATGCATACAGAGTTTTATGCAGAACTTGTCAATGTTGTTAATAAAAAGCCTTCCCCTTGAGGGGAAGGTGGGTTGCGTAGCAACTCGGATGAGGTGGAAATGAATACAACAAACAACTCAAAATTAACAGGAAATGCAAAAACTTTAAGAAAGAATATGACTAAAGAAGAAAGGCACCTTTGGTATAATTTTTTGAAAACATTACCTGTAACTGTCAACAGACAAAAGGTAATTGGTAATTATATTGTTGACTTTTATATTGCATCGTCTAAACTTGTTATTGAGCTTGATGGTTCACAACACTATGAGGATAGTGGCATAGAGAATGATGCAAAGAGGGATGCGTTTTTGAGTTCTTTAGGTATTAAAGTGCTGAGATATTCAAACTTAGATGTTAATCAAAAGTTTGAAAGTGTTTGCGAAGATATACTGAATGAAATTAACACCTCATCAGTCACTTCGTGACAGCTTCCCCTCAAGGGGAAGCCTTAAGGAAAACAAAATTTTTTATCCCTAACTTGACTAAATCATAAAATAAAAACAGAGGGTTATTTTTGCAAGTTCCAGATTTAAAACGTATGAGGTGATATATTGAAAAAATCTTTTTTTGCGCTTTTGGTAATTATAGCGGCAATTTTGTTTTTCGATATCGACACCTTAGTTTTAACAGAGCAAATAACATCTTTTTTTAGTCAGAACGAAGATGCCTCGCCTCCGCCGTCGGGTGAAATAACTTCAAAAACTTTGGTTTTATCGGGCAAAACCCTTAATATGGGCGATACCCCCGACACAGTTATGGACAACTTTGGTGAATCGTCTGATACATTTAATTCGGAATATGGATTTTTATGGAATATATACCACGAAGATTACAAAAACTATATTCAGATAGGAACAGACAGCACTGGCAAGGTTTGCGCAGCATATACCAACTCTTCTGACTTTGCTTTGTGCGGAATTACGGTTGGCTCTACGATAGATGAGGTGCGTATGACCTTCGGCGAGCCTTTGACCGCTATACAAAAGGGAAATATTCTTTATCAGCTGACCACCGGAGCAGAGGGCAAGCACGAAATGGATACTTTTTTGTTCCATAAAATGTATGTGCGCATTTTTTATGACTGTTTTAAGAATAATACCGTTACGAGTATCCATATAATAGAAGAGGATACGGAGAAGGCTTTTATGCGGCAATATCCTTTAGGCACCGCCGAAAATGCATCTGCAATGGAGCTTGAGAATTTTTATGTTACAAATGCCTTAAGAGTACGTGAGGGATTAAAACCCGCAGAACACAGCCAGGCAGTTACGCCTGCCGCGCGTTCTCACGCAGCAGAAATGGCACAAAATAACTACTTTAGCCATACCGACCTTTCAGGAGGCTCTGTTTTAGACAGAGTTCGCGCAGTCGGAGTTTCTGTCTCGCGCGTGGCAGAAAACCTTGCTGCAGGCTGTCAGAACGGTATTATGATGCACGAAATTTTGATGAACTCAAAAGGCCATCGCGAAACCATTTTGGGTGATTATAAATTTTTAGGCGTAGGTGTTGCCTTTGCCGCAGACTCTCGTCCGTATCTGGTACAGAACTATTTTAATCCACCGATACTTACAATCGGCTGACAGAAAGGGTGGCAGGATGAAAAAAAATATTGTGTTTATCGGCTTTATGGGCTCGGGCAAAACAACAGTCGGACGACGTGTTGCTGCCGCTATGGGGCTTGACTTTTACGATACTGATGAGTTTTTAAAAAAGAGTGAAAAAATGCCCGTTGCGCAAATTATTGCAAAAAAAGGCGAAAAATATTTTGAGGGCGCACAACGCTTTGCTGTTATGAATTTATGCGAAAATGCCAACGCATTAATATCCACAGGCGGAAATACCGTTATGGATAAACAAAATATGGAAATGCTTAAGAAAAACGGCATTTTAGTCTGGCTTCGTGCCTCTGCCGATACAGTATATCAGAACACTAAAGAGTCACATAACAAAAGACCCGAGCTTGCAGGTCTTTCGGTAAGCGAAATTGCTGCAATGCTTAAAGAGCGCGAGCCGTATTACAGCGACTGCGATATTGTCGTGTCGGTCGATGGGCGCGACCTCGATTCAATAGTTGAAAAGGTTTTGGATGAAATTGAGAAAATCCAAAGCGAATAACATAAAAGATTATGTTTATACAAAAGAGAGGAGAACAAAAATGACAGATTGTATTTTTTGCAAGATTTTAAACGGTGAAATACCGTCACAAAAGGTTTATGAAGATGAGCTGGTCTATGCTTTTCGCGATATTAATCCTGCCGCACCGCAGCACATTTTGATTATTCCGCGCGAGCACATTGCCGGCGCAAATGCATTAGAAGAAAAGCATAAGGAATTAGTTGGTCACATTATACTTACGGCACAAAAAATTGCTCGTCGAGAAGGCTTTGCAGACGACGGTTTTCGCATTGTCAACAACTGCGGAGAAAACGCAGGTCAAACAGTTTTTCATTTGCATTTTCATCTGCTTGCCGGCGGCAAGTTTGATAAAATGGTATAAATTTATTATTAGCAGCTTTTAAAAATACTTTTTACGAGAGAGGAAATACCTAAGCGAAAGGATTTTATTTATGAGCAACATCTGGCACGATATCAGTCCAAAAAGAATTACACCTACGGATTTTATTACTGTAATCGAAATTGCAAAAGGCAGCAAGAAAAAATATGAGCTTGACAAAGAAACAGGAATGCTGTTTTTAGACCGTATTTTATATACATCTACCCACTATCCTGCAAATTACGGTTTTATTCCTCGTACATATGCAGACGACTATGACCCCTTAGATGTTCTGCTTTTGTGCTCAGAGGATATTGCCCCGATGACTTTAGTCAGAAGCTATCCCATAGGTGTCATTTCAATGATTGACAACGGCAGAAATGACGAAAAAATTATCGCTATTCCTTATAACGACCCGACATATCAAAAATATAAGAGCATCGATGAATTGCCTCAGCATATTTTTGATGAAATGAGCCACTTTTTTAGTGTTTATAAGGCATTAGAGGGTAAAGAAACCGCCGTAAACGAGGTTAAAGGGCCTGAAGCGGCAATTGAAATTATACGAAACTCTATTGATAGCTATGTAGAAAAGTATTGCAAATAACAAACAGGCTGAAGCAAAATGCTTCAGCCTGTTTGTTATTTTAAATATAACTTTGCATATTCTGCCGCTTCTTCTAATATCTCTCTGTCGCGGCGAAATGTAACCTTACTTAGCGCACGCGGCAACGAAAACCATTTTACAGCATCTATTTCTTCAATCTGACGATGTGTTTCTTCGGTATTTACTACCGAAAGAAAATACACTACGTCTTTTAAAACTCCCTTTTTGGGAGAATATTGCGTTGTCATTTTAAAATCTGTATTAATTTCTATTACAAGTCCGGTTTCTTCGCGCACCTCGCGAATGGCAGTTTGTTTTTCGGTTTCGCCCTCTTCAACGTGCCCTTTAGGAAATGCCCAGTGTCCGCCATTTCTGTTCTGAACCAGCAGAGTTTTCCAGCGGTCATTTTCGCGGCGCAGAATTATGGCACCGCACGATTTTTCCATCTGCATAATGCGCTCCGTCCTTTCATAAATGTTTACAAAAAATATGGCTGCATCGCATTTTTAAATTTTGCGATACAGCCTGAAATTTTATTTTGCGTAGTCGATAGCTCTGGTTTCACGAATCACGTTAACCTTAATCTGACCCGGATATTCCATTTCGCTTTCAATCTTTTTAACAATATCGCGCGCAACCATAGTAATTCCCTCGTCCTTAACATCATCGGGACGAACCATAATACGAATTTCGCGGCCAGCCTGAATAGCAAAAGATTTTTCAACTCCGTCAAAGGAATTTGCAATTTCCTCAAGCTTTTCTAAACGTTTGATATAGTTTTCAATGTTTTCACGACGTGCACCCGGACGAGCTGCAGAAATAGCATCTGCCGCCTGAACGATAGCTGCAACTAAGGTAGTTGCCTCAACGTCACCGTGGTGAGCCATGATAGCATGGATAACCTCTTTACCCTCTTTATACTTTTTAGCAAGGTCTGCACCAATCATAACGTGCGAGCCTTCCATTTCGTGGTCGGCAGCTTTTCCGAGGTCGTGAAGCAAGCCGGCACGTTTTGCTAAGGTTATGTCTGCACCAAGCTCGCCTGCAATTAAGCCCGAAAGATGCGAAACTTCGATAGAATGCTTTAAAACATTCTGGCCGTAGCTTGTTCTGAATTTGAGTTTTCCTAAAAGTTTGATAATTTCAGGATGTAGTCCGTGAACACCTGTTTCGAAGGTTGCATTTTCACCCTCTTGCTTAATTTCGGTTTCAACCTCTTTTTTAGCTTTTTCATACATTTCTTCAATGCGGGCCGGATGGATTCGTCCGTCAACTATAAGCTTTTCAAGTGCAACACGTGCAATTTCGCGTCGTACAGGGTCAAAACCGGACAGAATAACTGCCTCGGGAGTATCATCAATAATAAGGTCAATGCCGGTAAGAGTTTCGAGTGTGCGGATATTTCGTCCTTCACGACCGATAATTCTTCCCTTCATTTCGTCGCTCGGCAGGTTAACAACAGAAACGGTGGTTTCTGCAACGTGGTCTGCCGCACATTTTTGAATTGCTCCTGCGATGATGTCTTTTGCTTTTTTGTCTGCTTCTTCTCGTGCTTGTGTCTCTATGTCTTTTACCATCATTGCAGCTTCGTGGCGTACTTCGCTCTCTAAGCTCTTTAAGAGGAACTGTTTAGCATCCTCAACACTTAAGCCTGAAAGCTTTTGTAATACCTCGAGCTCTTTCTGCTTAATTTCTTCAATTTCGATTTTTGCTGCATCGAGTTCTTTTTCTTTAAGGTTAAGATTCTCGTCCTTTTTCTCGATTGCTTCGGTCTTTTTATCCAGAGTTTCTTCTTTCTGCTGGATACGACGTTCCTGACGTGTAATTTCGTTACGTCTTTCTTTAATTTCTTTTTCAAGCTCCTGACGTTGCTTGTGATTTTCTTCTTTTGCTTCTAAAAGTATTTCGCGTTTTTTGTTTTCAGCGTCTTTTTTCGCACGTTCTACTATTTCCTTTGCTTCTGCCTCGGCACTGCCGAACTCTGCTTCTGCAATCTTTTTTCTATAGGAAACGCCCACGCGAAACGCAATAAACGCCGCCAGGGCAACTAATATCACTGCGACTGCTATGTAGATTATAAGTTCTATTTTAAAGCACCTCCTTAGATTTTTTGGCTTATATGCCGCTTTGTTACAAATTAAAATTATACATCAAATAAAACTAAATCGTCTTGCAGAAATTACAAATTACCGCAAGTTTAACATAGATTAACACACTATATAATTTTACTATTTTTTAGGCCTTGTGTCAATGTTTTTTTAAAGAATATTTTACAATTTTTCTTTGCATTGACATATAGAATTAAAAAATTTATAATAATAGGTAAGAAAAAGCGGAGGAATGCGTATGAAAATCAACCTATCAGAGCCTGTTAAAGCAATTATAAATACCTTAAAAAAGCACGGAGAGAGTGCATATGCGGTCGGCGGCTGCGTTCGCGACAGCCTTTTGGGCCGAACTCCCGGCGACTGGGATATTACAACCTCGGCTTTGCCCGAAAAGATTAAGTCAATTTTTGAAAAAACCATTGATACCGGCATCAAGCACGGAACAGTTACTGTGAGGATTGGCCACGAAAGCTTTGAGGTTACAACCTATCGTGTCGATGGGGAATATGAGGACAGCAGACACCCTAAATCTGTGACCTTTACCGACCGTTTAGAAGAGGATTTGGCTCGCCGCGATTTTACGGTAAATGCTATGGCATATAATGACGAGGTCGGCTTGGTTGACCCGTTTGGCGGTCAGAACGACTTAGAATTAAAGGTTATTCGCTGTGTAGGCGACCCAGAAAAAAGATTTGAAGAGGATGCCTTAAGAATGCTGAGAGCAGTTCGATTTTCGGCACAGCTTGGTTTTCGCGTTCTGCCCGACGTGGCAAACGCAATGCACAAAATGCGCAACGGAATTTGTGCCGTAAGCGCAGAAAGAATACACGAGGAGCTTACAAAAACTGTTGTATCAGATTGCGAAACTGCCTTTAGAATTTTATACGGAACAGGCATTTTAGATTTGATTCTGCCTGAGCTTGCCGAGCTTTTTCGCACCTCGCAAAATATAAAATATCATCTTTACGATGTAGGCACTCACACACTGATTGCGGTAAATTCTGCTCCGCGTGAGCCGGTTATCCGCTATGCCGCACTTTTTCACGATTTAGGAAAGCCCAAAATGCGCACCGTAGACGATAACGGAATTACGTATTTTAGAAATCATGCAGAAGAAAGTGTGATTTTGGCAACTGACATAATGCACAGACTGCGTTTTGACAACAAATCTGCCGATAAGATTTTGCGCTTAATAAAATATCACGATAGAGAGATAGTTTTAACCAAAAAAGCTGTAAAAAGAGCCGTTTTAGATGTCGGAGAGGATGTTTTTACAGATTTATTAAACTTAAAAAGGGCAGATGCTATGGGGCAAAATCTAACATTTACCCTCCCTCGCTTGTCAATTTATGACAAAATTGAAGATATTTATCGCCAATGCTTAGAAGACGAAGAGGCATTTTCTCTTCGCGACTTAGCTTTAAACGGACGCGACCTTATAGAGCTTGGATTTAACGGAAAAGACATAGGAATTATTTTAAATCAGCTTTTATATTATGTTTTGGAATATCCCAAAGACAACGAAAAAGAAATTTTAATAAAAATTTTGAAAAAAAATCAAAAAATGTGGTTGAAGTAAATATAATATGGGTATAAAGATTTAAAAGCAAACTTTCGTCACTTAACAGCAAGGTAATCAGATAAAAAATTAATATGCAGACATTTCCGTTTAGGTAAAAAAATTTCAGTTTATATATAAATGGAGGGTGTTTTACATGAAGGATTATCCGGTAGCTAAAATTCGAAACGTTGTTCTTTTAGGTCATGGCAGAGCAGGAAAGACCTCGCTTTCTGAGGCTATGCTGCGTGCCTCCGGTGCACTTGAGCGTCGCGGAAGCATCGCCGAGGGAAATACCGTAAGTGATTACGATCCCGAGGAAATAAAGCGTTTGTGCTCAATTTCTACATCAATTATTCCGGTTGAGTGGAACGGATTTAAGGTTAATGTTTTAGACACTCCCGGTTCTTTTGATTTTATAGCAGAGCAGTACGAGGGTGTTTGCGCTGCCGACAGCGCACTTTTGGTTATAAGCGGTAAGTCGGGCGTTTCTGTCGGTGCAAAAAAAGCCTGGAAGCTGTGCGAAAAGAAAAATATTCCATTGATTATTTACATAAACAAGGTCGATGACGAAAAGGCTGATTATGCCAAAGTTTTAGACCAGTTAAAATCCTCTTTCGGAAAGAGCATAGCTCCGTTTTTGATTCCGATAAAAGAGGACGGAAAAATTAATGGCTTTGTAAATGTCGTTGATATGAAGGCTCGTCGTTTTGACGGTGAAGAAGTTGTTGAAATTCCCGTTCCCGACGGATTGGACGATGAAATTGCTCCTGTTCGCGATATGATTTTAGAGGCCGTTGCCGAAACTGATGACGAGCTGATGGATAAATATTTTAATGGCGAAGAATTTACTCAGGACGAAATATTCAGAGCACTTCGTCACGGCACAAAGCGCAGACAAATTGTTCCCGTTATGTGTGGAAGTGCGATTAAAAACAAGGGCACACGTCTGCTTTTAGATATGCTTTGCAACGTAATGCCGTCACCGGAATTTCCTGAAATCCTTGCCGAAACCAAAGACGGCGAGCCGATTGAACTTTCGGCAGACCCGGCAGCTCCTGCAGTTGCTCAATGCTTTAAAACTATCGCTGACCCGTTTATAGGACGGCTTTCATACATTCGTGTTCATCAGGGTACAATTAAAAAAGACGATATTTTATTTAATACTGATAAAGGTGCAGAGGAAAAAGTCAGCCGAATTTTTACTCAGTGCGGAAAGAAACAGACAGAAACAAACAGTCTTGTCGCAGGCGATATCGGTGTAATTCCCAAGCTGTCACAAACCTCTACGGGCGATACCCTCTGCGCAAAATCCTCCCCTGTTACTTTAGAGCCGCCTGTTTTTCCTGAGCCTGTTATGGCAATGGCAATAATGCCAAAAGCAAAGGGCGATGAAGAAAAAATAAGCGCAGGCCTTGCTAAACTAATGGAAGAAGACCCGACCCTTTCGATGAAGCTTGACACAGAAACACACGAACAAATAATTCGCGGAATTGGCGAACAGCATATTGAAGTAGCTGTCAGCAAGCTAAGCAGCAAATACGGTGTAAATGTTGAGCTTAAGCTGCCTAAGGTAGCATATCGCGAAACGATAAGAAAGAGTGTTAAAGCTGAAGGAAAACACAAAAAACAATCGGGCGGTCACGGTCAGTACGGCCATGTGTGGATTGAATTTGAGCCTACCGATTCTGAAACCTTAGTTTTTGAAGAAAAGGTTTTTGGCGGTGCTGTTCCTAAAAACTTCTTCCCTGCGGTTGAAAAGGGATTAAAAGACAGTATGGAGCACGGAGTATTAGCAGGTTATCCCGTTGTGGGATTAAAGGCTACATTATATGACGGCTCTTATCACAGTGTTGACTCGTCTGAAATGGCATTTAAAATGGCTGCAGCACTGGCATATAAGGCAGGTTTGGCTCAGGCATCTCCTGTGCTTTTAGAGCCAATCGGCGAGCTTTGCGTAAACATTCCGTCAGATGATATGGGTGACATAATGGGCGACATAAACAAACGCCGCGGAAGAGTTTTAGGAAACGACCCGCAAAGCGACGGAACGGTGACAATTACAGCAGATGTTCCGATGGCGGAAATGGGCAGATTTGCAACAGACCTGCGTTCGATGACTCAAGGTCAAGGCAGCTATTCGTTTAAGTTTAAAAATTACGAGCAAGCTCCTGAGCATGTAGCAAAAAAAATAATAGAGGAATCTAAAGCTGAATAAAAATTTAAGGTGCAGTAAAAAATATTTACTGCACCTTTTTAATTTTATATTGTAGGGCGGGGTTCCATCCCCGCCCGTTTATTCGGGAGGGCACAGAGACCCTCCCCTACACTTTTTCGCGCAGTCTGCGCTTTTTTGCATCCCTCGGGATAGGAAAAAAAGATTCAGAATGAACAAACGGAACCCGAAGGCGTATGTGTATACGCCGAGAGGTGACATTTGTGCATAGCGTAAAGCATTATTAAAAAGAAATTTGCTTTGCAAATTTCTACTATATAGTATTAACTAATAAATTAGTTATACTTTATAATTTACTTTATCATTTGCTTTGCGTGGTCTGCGCTTTTTTTACATCCCGACCGATTAGGATTTTGCCTTAAAAGACTTACAGTCCGTGCACTG
>JAZOBB010000005.1:0-30361 GCA_045595745.1 Clostridia bacterium
TAAAAAGCAAACTAAAACACAATCGGCTTCAAACTGTAAAAACTTTAAAAAACAAGCATAAAATATTAAAATATAGCACAAATTGTTATTGATATTTTAAAAAAGCGGTGTTATAATAAGTGTATAAATAATTTTATGAATTATCCCTGCGGTGTTCGTGAACAGCGGTTTTTAATTTACCAACACTTATTATACGGGAATTCGGACTTCATTCGTGGCGTATAGGCCTCATCTTTATCAGTGGAAATATAAAGCGAGTGAGAGAATACCCACCTGCACTTGCAGGTAAAATTTAACCGTCATACACGGCACAGCGGGGCATTTACATGAAAGATTAAAACGGATGCATCTTATTTACGATGCATCCGTTTTTTGTTTGCCGTTTGCATTTTAAAACTATATATTATAAAACACTTGATAATCGTTAAAAAAAAGTATATAATATGTGCATCACTTATGAAAGGATTTTTGTATGCAAAACGTATTAATAACCGGTGCGTCACGCGGCATTGGCGCAGCTTGCGCAAGGCTCTTTGCCGAAAACGGATTCAGGGTTTTTATAAATTATTTTAAAAGCAGTAGCCGTGCAGAAGCATTATGCACCGAATTACGCGAAAAAGGTGCAGATGTTTTTACATTTTGCGCTGATATATCTGACAGCACCCATGTTGAAAAAATGCTTTCTGAAATAACAACGAACTTTGGCGGTGTCGATATTTTAATTAATAATGCCGGCATAGCACAGCAATTGATGTTTTGTGATATATCGGAGCAAGACTGGGATAAAATGTTTGATATAAACGTTAAAGGTATGTATTTGTGCACTCAAAAAGCTCTGCCCTATATGATAAATAAAAAAAGCGGAGCGATAGTTAATTTATCATCTATGTGGGGCATTACCGGTGCATCGTGCGAGGTTCACTACTCTGCTTCAAAGGCGGCTGTAATAGGCTTTACAAAAGCATTGGCAAAAGAGCTTGGTCCATCGGGCATTCGGGTTAACTGTGTAGCACCCGGTGCAGTTGCAACCGAAATGAACTCTGCCTTATCAGCTGAGGACATCGCCATTTTATGTGACGAAACACCGCTTGAAAGAATCGGCACACCCGAAGAAATTGCAAAAGCCGTATACTATCTTGCAGCGGTTGATACATTTACTACAGGACAGGTTTTAAGCCCTAACGGCGGATTGGTAATATAACAAAAGCGGCTGTAAAAAATCAATTTTTTTACAGCCGCTTTTGTTATCTATATATCATAATGTCTCTCAATGTATTCCACGAAAAGTCCATTACCACAAAATCTCCGATAACTATTTCATCGGTTGTACATAAGGTAATTTTCTCTCTTTCTTCGCTTAAGCAATAAACCTGCTGAGCCTTATTTATCAGAAAAGATTTTTCTTTTTTTGTTTCGTTTCCTACATCTAAAAGAAGTCTGCCGCTTTGAGCATCAAAGTCAACTACTCTTCCCGATACCGTAACTCTGTCGCTTGACATACCGAAATTCGCATTATTTGAGCCTATTTTATCGTTTGACGCACGATATAAATGCGAAATAGCAACAATCTCTCCCTTTGCGTTTTGCGACAGCATAATAGCATCGCCGAGTTTTAGCTCTTCTTCCACACCGTCAGCCATTATAAACGAGGTTTTTACTCCATCTTTATAACCGTTAATCTTTATTTTTTCGTTACCCTCTTTATCCGCTATTTTAGAGCTACTTTCAAAAAAGAACGGTCTTGCCAGCTTTCCGTTGCCACCTGCATCTTTTTTCTCGAATATCAAGACAATATCAGCAACTTCGAATTTATCCTCGTTATAGGCTAAAAGATTATAGGTGCATCCTCCAATAAAATACGAACTGTCAGTTGCCACAAATCCGTTTCTTTCGCCCGTATCATACGGAATTACAAATACCTGTGTATTTTCGTCAACATATGAGTCTGTGTCAAATGACATAGTTGAGTTAATATACTCCATCGCCCATCCGCGATAATCACGACTCTGCTCTAAAACGCTACCCTCCTGCGGCGTTTTAAGTGTAGCAATTTCTCCGTGGCGATTAAATTTAGCATAAACAATTGTGCGCCCTAAAAGCTCTGCAGGTAAATTATCGTTACCAAAACTGCACTCACTGCCGTTATAAGATATCTTATCAGCAAGCTTTACTCTATGCCATTCTCCATTTGAGTCAAAAAGCTCTAAAAGCCAGCCGCTGTCAACTCCGCCAAGCCACATAGCACCGTTTAAAAGCATAAAATCTGAGCCTTGCTCTGTTTTGGCATATGCGACATTTCCAAAGCTGTCTAAGTACAATACCGCTCTTAAACCGACTGTTAAATCCTCTGCTTTGCCCGAATTAATTTTATCTCGCAGATATTTGCCTATCTTATAACTTTTGCCGTTTATTATAACACTGCCGTTTTCATCTTCAAATTCGTATTCAGATACTCTTCCCGTTATTTTTTTAATGGAAGAACGGATTAATGTTTTGCTCTTTTGTGCACGCGAAGATGTTTTAGCAACACTTATAACCTCTGAAGGCTCTAAGTCTTTTAAGGTTATTTGCTGATATCCGCGCATAATTTTAAGGTCTGCTTTAGCTTCATCCACCGTTATGGATTCTGTTGGTGTATATTTGTCAGTTATTCTGCCCGTCATCTCTGAAACACTGCCGACTACCATCGTTTGATAGCTTTCAACCTGCGCCACATCATATTTCGAGTCTCTGTCAATATCTAAAAGCATTACCTGTCCGACATCAGGCTTTAAATTTTCTTTTGTAAAATCAGCAGAGCCGCCGTTTAATATAACGTTCATATTTTTCGAGAGCGATACCTCGCAAACCTTATTGTTATACAAATAACTAAAAACGTCAAGCTCCCCGTTATCTAAAATATCTTCTGCCGATACAACGACGGCATCAGTTTTTTTCTCATCGACACTATAATGGACAGCAACCTTTTTTTCTGCCGAGTTATCTTTTCTCGCATAAAGGTCAACATAAAAACCGAGCTTATCTGCTATATCGGTTTTTCCAGAGTCCATAGTATAGCCGTCTAACATAAATTCATTTTCTAAAAGCGGTTCATCAGCATAAATTCCTGCATAGCAATTTGCCGTAACTCTTCCTCTGTAGCGGTAAATATTATGATATTCGCTAAGAGGCGTTTTTGCCTTATCAATTTCATATTCATCATCGTAAGTTCCGAATCCTGTTTGAGTAAGCAATTCGGTGTTTAGTGTATTTGCAATAAGCTTTGCTACCTCTGCACGCGTAAGCGGCTCTTTGCCGTTTTTGTTTATACCGTCAGTTATTCCGCTTTGCGCCGCATAAAAAAGGTAGCCGTTCGGATATCCACCCTGTCTTTCTGCCAAAAGCTCTGCCCCTGTAATACGCACCAAAACCTTTGATGCTTGCTCTAATGTTATGGATTCGTCAGGTTTAAAGCTGCCGTCGCCCATTCCGCTCATATATCCGAGTGCACAAGCAGACGAAATTACACCCGCCGCCCAGTTTTCGGGGGCTACATCGCTGAATTTAAGCTCTGCCGCAGGAACTGACGTAACATTTCTTGCTCTTACCGAAAGTGCGGCAAATTCCGCACGCGTGATGGCATTATCAGGTTTAAATGTGCCGTCATCGAATGCATTTACTATGCCCAATGCTCTTAAAAGGTCAATTTCTTTTTTATAAGGGCTATCGTTATAATCTTTTAATTCCTCAGGATTTATTTCATATGGTTCTAAAATCGGCTCAGAAATTTCGGTAATTGTAATGTTGTCAACCCAAAAATCTGCATTGCCGAATCCGAAGCCTATGCCGCCTGAAGTAAGAGCCTCTTCGTCTCTTAATTTAAGGGTAGGCTCTTTTTCGTTGCCGTAATATACCCAGATATTTTTACCAGACATTGCAAACTTTACCGTTACCCATTTTAAATTATCGGCAGCAAAATCTGCCTTGAGTACACCTATATTCGTTTTTTGTTCGTTTATTACACGGTCTATGAACATACTGCCGTTTGCCGAATCAATATATATTTCGTATCGGTTTCCGTTTGCACCTCGACGCAAATATATAGAAGGCGCAGTAGTGCCCGGCTCTTTATAGTCGATTTTCATATCAAACTTAAATTCATAGTCTGAATGCTTTACCGAGCCGCTATGATAATCATAGCTTTTTACACAATAGACATAACCGCTTTCGGTCTGTTCTACCGTACTTTTATCTTCATAGCTTATCCAGCCGGGCATTGTGCCGTTTTCGAAATTTTCAGAATATAAAACTCCAAAATCACTGCTTTCTTCAGCGAATACGGGCATTGCACATATAAAAGAAAGTGTTAAAGCTACTACAATTAAACGTATTAAGATTTGTTTCATTAATCTTCTCTCGCTTTACTTTAAAATTTCATAAATCATTTTTGCAGCCTGGGCACGCGTTGCCGAAGAAAAAGGATTGAGCCTTCCTCCATCTGCTCCGTTTATTACTCCTGCTGCTCCAAGTGCTTCTACCGCCTTTTGTGCGTATACAGACACGGTATCTTTATCAGGAAATTGCGGTTCTTTTATTGCACTTAACGAAATCAATTTGATTTCGAGCACTCTGTAAAGCATAACTGCCATATCCTGACGGGATATTTCGTTATCGGGACAGAACGTCCCGTCCTCAGTTCCCGTTACGATACCAGCTTTTTCTGCCGCCGCTATATATGTATAGTACCAGCTGTCAGATGATACATCTTTATATGTACATTCAGCCGCATCTGTACTGAATTTAAACGCATTAATAATAAGCTTTACAAATTCTGCACGGGTTATGTGTCTGTCAGGATAGAACGCACCGTCTTCGTATCCGCTTATTACAGGTGGCTCTTGATTTGATAAAAACATTACCGCCTCGTTTGCCCAATGCTCTTTTTTTAGGTCAGAATATTCAACAATTTGTTCTTTTTCTTCAGGAGCTTTAACAGGTTCAGAGGTTGGCTCTGCCGTTGGTTCTGCGGTCTGTTCCACGTTTGGCTCGTTTGACGGCTCGGGCGTTGGTTTTTTACCAACAATAATTCCGCCTCCACCTCCTCCGCCGCCACCGCCTCCAACGGGACGGGGCTCAGAGACCGATTGCTTAGTTTGCTCCTCTATCGCATCATCATATGCATCTGAGAGTTCTTTAAAGCTGTATAATCTGCTTTCGTTAAGAGCCTTATATACATTCGATTTTTCAGTCGCCGAAAGCTCGTCAAGCTTTGACAAATCAATTTTTATTTCGCTTTCGTATTTTTTAAGCAGGTCCGGAATATCCTTATAATTCGTATTATAAATCTCTGACAAAATAACATTTGGACCTACATCTTCTAAAACAGCTTTTAAATCATTATAAATATTTGTTTTAAGTCCTTGATAAATTCCGTTTAAGGCTTCTTTTTTTATCTTTTCTTCAGCATCAACATATTTAGGATCGAGCTGATAAAATTCAGGATTATCAGAAATAATCTTATAAATTTCCACGCCGTCGGTTGCAGTTTTTAAAAGTGCAAAGCCTAAATGCGACGCAAAAATTTCACCTGCATTTTCAGATGTAAAAGCTTCGCCTTTGTCGGCAAGCATTCTTTTACACACACCGTTTATAAGGGTATCATCTTTTAGTGCCGTCAGCTTTTCTGCGTTTATCCCGAGTCTGCGTGCATAACGTACATTTGCGCCATCTAAAATAAGGTTACGTATTGCTTCTGCATTTTCAGCAAGATTTAATTCTTCAATAAACAAGTCTAAATTTTCAGGCTTTATGTGCTCAAACTGCACCGTTTTAACCTCGGCATCATCGCTCGCGGCAAAAACTGTATAATCGCCTTCCTCTAAATCCAGATTCGAAAACTCTGCCCCAAAAGCACCTTCTGCGTCAGGTCTTCGGACTTGCGCAAGATAAACTGCTTTTTGTATATCAGGTTCTTCAATATCAGATTTTTGAACAAGCAAGGTAATACTTTGCTCTGTATTTGTTTCAATTGAGCCGTTTATTTTTATTTTGCCGCCAGCACTTTCGGCATTTAACGTTAATTCGGATAGTTCACCACCATCAGGAGGCATATTTAACCTCTCTGGTTCTGTTCCGACTTCTGCCAAATCTGCTATCGGCTTTAATCCGTTCCAGACATACGCATAATATTTTGCGTCTTCTATGTACGGAATCAATAGCTCTGTTTGTGTAGTTATTTTTTCTTCGCTGTTTAACTCATTTCCCTTAAAAATCTGCTCAGCTTTAGCTAATGCACAGAATCCATCGGAAGTATAGCCTGCAACAATGACTGTTGCTTTATTATCTTCTTCCAAATGTGATACAGCATTTAATGTAACAGTCATTTGCTCTTCTTCTGTTTCTGACGCTACCGACAGTATTTCGATGGGTTTAAATCTGTATGCAGATGCAAGATAAAGATTGTCAACCGCACCGCCAAAAAGGCTTATTGCGCCCGACGATATATCTTCTTCTGCGTTATATGTTAAAATTGGAGCATTTAAATCATTATAATATACTTCTATTTGATTGGCTATGGCAGATATCATAATTACGGTCTTTACATCATCGTAATCAGCCAGCAAAAGCTCTGCTTTTTCAATTTCTTCATTATCTTTTTTAAGCACTATTCCGCCTGATTTTAAACTGCTGTCAAGCTCGACTTCGTATCCATCTCCGAACGAGAAAAAAGGCAGATTTTCGCCATACGGCTTATAATCTTTTACCCAGTTAAACTTTAAGATAAAGTCTTTGTATTCGTAAAATTCTAAAGTTTCTTCATTTGCATCAAAGTAGTGATTGCCTTTTTCGTCTTCTTTTATGTTCTCATTTTCCGGTTCGGTTTCGTAATCATAAAAACGGTAAATTTCTCTGCCCGTTTCTTTTGTTATATCTTCAGCTTCGGCTTGCTCAGGTTTGGTTTCTTCTACCTTTAAATTATCAATACAAAATGCCGATGCACTGTTTGCCACAAAATAAAAATTACCGCCTAGTGGTGCTGCTGAGTTTACATCATCATAGGATATAATCGGATTTTCCATATTCTTATAATATACCTCTATTTTACTGCCCGTAAGAGATATTTTTGCCGAAACCCATTTTTCGTTATCCTCTACCAGCGGAACGGATGCGGTAAACAACCAGGTTTCTTCGCCGTCAACCATTTTTTGAAAGCCTATTTCTTCAGAGCCTTCTTTATTATATAAATACATATGATAATAGCTGTCATCGCTTGCTCTGAAACGCATTGTCGGCCATGTGTTTCCGAACTGACCGTTTTCATCACGATAATCTAAATACATATCAAAAGAATATGAGTAATTGCGCAAACCCGACATAGTATCTTTTTGAAAATAATCGCCACTACCAATGCTGTATGCTGTATTTTCCTCATCCTCTTCTTCTATAAAAACAATTTCTCCGCTATCGGTTGTCCACGCAGATTCATCTTTTTCTTCAAAGTCATCAAAAAACAAAACATCGGCATCTATAGCTTGTTCTGCAAATACAGGAAAAAGCTGAAATGCCAATATACACGACAATAATATACAAATTTTTTTCACGTAAATCCCTCTCATTCCATATTTTTAACCATTATATAATATATTTTACCACAAATGGACAAAAGATACAAGATGCAATTATATTAAAAAGCGTCACATAACAGTGCCGCTTTTTAATATAGCTCATAGCTTTTTACACCACTTGCCCCTATTAACTCTCTGTAAATTTTTGTATAGTTTAATCCGTACTCATCTGCCAAAGATTTTAACACAGAAATTATGCTGTTAGGGCAGCGCACCGAATATGAGCAGCCGTTTTCAGAAACAGACTTAGGTGTTTGAATTACACTAACCGAGTTTATTCCTCCACGAGTCGCCAAACGCTTTAATCGTGATGCAGTAGTCGATGAAGAAAAAACAATAATGGCATATCCCATTTTCTTACCTCCCCTCTTAAAAATAAAGAGAATAATGCTTTTTTCCTATTATCATTATATTCAATTTTTATTTTTTCGTTATAATTCTGATAAAAAATAAATAAATAGGTTGAATTTTTGTGTTAAAATGTGTAAAATAGAAAGTATGAGTATAATAGACATCTAAGAAAGGATTGAAATTATGATAACAAAAGAAAGAGTTTTAGAAATTTTAAAAGAGGCTGATGTTCTTCAAGAGGGTCATTTTCTTTTGACCTCAGGTCGTCATTCAGACAAATATTTACAATGTGCAAAAATCTTTCAGTATACAAAATACAGTGAAGAGCTTTGTGCTGCATTGGCTGAAAAATTTAAGGATAAGGGTGTTGAACTTGTTATCGGTCCTGCTATCGGCGCAATTCAGATGAGCTACGAGGTTTCTCGTCATTTAGGCGTTAAAAACATTTTTGCAGAACGCGAAAACGGCGAAATGACTCTTCGCCGCAATTTTACAATCGAACCGGGACAAAAGGTTTTGGTTGTTGAAGACGTTGTTACAACAGGCGGTTCTGTTCGCGAGGTTATTGACATCGTAAGAAAGCATGGCGGCGACGTTGTAGGCTTAGGTGTTGTTGTTGACCGTACCGGCGGGAAAATTGATTTTGGTGTTCCGCTTGAATCAGTTATCTCTATGGAAGTTATCTCACACGAGCCTGATGACTGCCCATTGTGCAAACAGGGACTTCCTTTAGTTAAGCCCGGAAGCCGTAATTTAAAGGTTTGATTTTTTAGGAGCATTTTAATGACACACGACGGACACAGACAACGAATGAAAAGCCGTTATGCAAAAGAAGGGCTGGATAGCTTCGCTCCCCACGAGGTTTTGGAGCTTTTGCTTTACTATGCTATACCGCGCAAAGATATTAATGAGCTTTGTCACAGACTGATTGAGCATTTTGGCTCTGTCGGAAATGTTTTTGATGCCGATATCGAGGACTTAAAACAAATTGACGGCATTAGTGAAAATGCGGCTGTTTTACTTAATCTTATACCCAGTCTGAGTCGGATATATAACGTCTCAAAATGGGACAGAAGCACAGCCCTGTTATCTACAAAGTCAATTGGCGAATATGCTGTATCTATGTTTGTCGGCAAGAAAAACGAGGAGTTTGGTATAATTTGCCTTGACTCTAACCGACGCATTCATTACAGCGGTATAATTATAAAAGGCACTGTTAATCAGACCGAGGCATATCCGCGCACAGTTGTAAGCGAGGTATTAAAACGCAATGCCGTAAATGTGGTTTTAACACATAATCATCCGAGTGGAAGTCTTATTCCCTCACACAGCGACCGCGTGGCTACCAAAAATATTGTAGTTGCTCTAGAATCTATCGGCATACACGTAATTGACCATATCATAGTCGCAGGAAACCAGTTTAACTCAATGAGCGACCTTGATATGCTAAGATAACCCACGTTATTTTTTCTCTTTTGGTTTTGCCACAAGTGCAACCAGGTATCCAAAAAATACCGCTGCGGCAATTCCTGCCGATGCACCGGTAACGCCTCCTGAGAAAATGCCCCAAAAGCCTTTTTCGGCAACACCTTTAGCTGCACCTTTAGCCAGGGTATAACCGAATCCGGTTAACGGCACAGTTGCCCCACAGCCGGCAAATTTAACAAGCGGCTCATAAACACCTATAACAGTCAGAACTACACCGGCGGTAACGTAAATTACAAGAATACGAGCAGGGGTAAGCTTGCATTTATCAATTAATAACTGAGCGATTGCACAAAGTGCACCGCCCACTAAAAAAACCCATAAGTATTGCAAAATAAAATTCTCCTTTCGGATTTTTTGGCTTTAGCTTTAGTATAACTGTTGCCACAAAAATTATGCAAAGGATAAATAAGTAAATAGTTATAAAAGTCAGGAGTGAATAATAATGTCAGGACATTCCAAATGGTCCACCATTAAAAGAAAAAAAGAAAAAACAGACGCAGCAAGAGGTAAAGTTTTTACCAAAATAGGTCGTGAGATTACCGTTATTGTTAAAGCAGGCGGTCCCGACCCAGATTCTAATGCAAAATTAAGAGACGCCATTGCAAAAGCAAAGGCAAACAATATGCCTAACGACAACATTATGCGTTGTATTAAAAAGGCATCAGGTGCTAACGATTCAGACAACTATGAAGAAATAACATACGAAGGCTACGGCCCGAGCGGTGTTGCGGTTATAGTTGAAACTCTTACCGACAACAGAAACCGTACCGCAGGTGATATGCGCCATTACTTTGATAAATTTGGCGGCAATCTCGGTCAGTCAGGATGCGTAAGCTTTATGTTCGATGCTAAAGGTGTTATTATTATAGACAACGAAGAGGGCGACCTTGACGAAGATACCGTTATGATGGATGCCCTTGATTCAGGTGCTGAAGATTTCTCTGCTCAGGAAGGATGCTTTGAAATTTTAACCGACCCCGACAGTCTCGGCACAGTTCGCGATGCATTAGAAGAAAAGGGTTATACCTTTGCTTCTGCCGAAGTTGAAAAGCTTCCTCAGACCACAGTAGCACTTACTGATGAAAAAGATATTTTGTTTATGACAAAACTTATCGACACATTAGAAGACAACGATGATGTGCAGAATGTGTATCACAACTGGGAAGAATAATGCACGGACTGTTTGATTTAGCGCAGAACGTTCAAAGGCAAAAATATTAACTTGTTATCAGTTAGCAAGCAAATAAAATACAATACAATAAATTAAAGTTGAACTTCGCAATTTATTTGCGAAGTTCTTTTTAATAATTGCCTTTGAACTACGAACAAACCTCACCTCTCGACGTACAAAAGTACGCCTTCGGGTAACCAAAATAAGGTAATACCTTATTTTGTTCGGTTTGTCCATTTTGCATCTAAATCCAATCAGTCCTAAAATAGGCTGTTTGATTTAGCAAGACTGCAAAATTAAAACAAGCACAAAACAGGCAGTTGCATATGCGACTGCCTGTTTTGTTAACCTATATTCTCGGAATTAACAGTTTTTGTCCCTCAAAAATTTTATTTGCATCATCAATTTTATTAGCAGACATTATTTTTGCAAATGTAGTGCGATA
Organism: Clostridia bacterium; assembly: GCA_045595745.1. Taxonomy (GTDB): domain Bacteria; phylum Bacillota; class Clostridia; order UBA1381; family UBA9506; genus RGIG1666. Next base: position 11,060 of record JAZOBB010000005.1, read on the forward strand.
CCTTTTTGCTATTTCCCACATTGTATCTCCCTGCTGCACAAAATAAATTACAAGTCTCGGAGAATCTTTAATCGCCTCGTCCGTTTCCTGCTCATTTATATTGCATTCGCTTACGATATCTAAGTTATATTTACAGAGCACTCTTGTAAAAAATTCCAAACTGCACCTTACTTCAACCTCACTCTGTGAATTTAAAGTAAATTCGGCTGATAAAACCGATATATTACTGTCTGCAAGCATCATTTCTTTGTCGTTATCCAGCGGGATAATGTGTTCAAACGGAAATTCCTGAACTAATGACGTTAGCGGTGCTTCACACTCCTGCGATACATACAGTAAAAACACAGCTATATTTCCTCTTAGATAAAGCTTACCGTTTAATATTTCTGTCTCAGAAATAACAGGCTTTATATCCATATTGTATATCGCATCCACCGAAGGCATTGTGTTTGGTACGTTAATTACTTCTTTAAGTGAAAGTGTACTTACACCTTCGTTAATTAATTCATTCAGATTTAATCTTTCCCTTGAAATGTGGGTTAAAGCATCAGGACTGTAACAGTCCTCGAGCACACTTATCTTCTTTGTTTCAGATACACCCACAGATGCCAAAAGCTCTGTTTCAAGTGTAACTATCCTCTGCTCTGCGTTTAAATCTGCGCGAACAGCAAAAAATACATCTTTAACATCATAGCTTACATTGCACAGACAATTCTCGGTTACCCCGTCAATATCTAAAACCTCGGTAAACGGAATTTCATGCTCCATATGCTCCAGCGAATATCCCTCAGCAAATGATGAATATAAGGTGGAAACATTTAAAACTCCCCTTATTACTATTCTGTTATTCATAAGTTTGCAGTCATTTTTTAAAGCCTTAACACTCACCTTTAAAACCTCATCAATTTCAGGCTTAGACGGAGGCACCTCAATTGATTCTGCAATTATCAATTTCTTTTGTTCATCGGCAACAGTATTAAAAACAGATACGTTTTTCATCCTGCACTCAAGCTCTGTGCTATCGGTTACACCGCACGAAAGGTTTAATTCTTTTTTTGCATATCCGTTTACCTTTATCGCGACAGACACCTTCATATTTATTTTTCGAGAATTAATTACCGAAAGCTCTATGTGCTCAGCTATCGCCTGCACACTTACAAAGCTGTCTGCTAAAGGACAGTCTATACTGTCACGAAATTCAAATTTAGCAGTCATATTTTTTATCTTTGTAGGACTTTCTTCCTCTGTTTCAGGAAGATATAAAACCTTTATTAATACCTCCCCGTTTACTAAAAGCTTTCCGCCCGATAGTTCCTTTTTGGTAATACGGGCATCTGCCTCGGCAACTAAAATTTCTTTAATGTCCGGTTTAACATCAGGCACAATTACATCTCCGTCAACCATTATTACAGAAGCTGTACCGGCAGTTAATTCATTTAGGCTGACCTGTTCTTTTATTAAATCGATGGTCATAACACGATTTCCTCCCTTTTTAATGCCGAAATAGCGGCATAAATTACACTCTCATTTAAAAATATGCATTATAAAATAAAAAAAGAACAAAACTGTTTAAAACTTTTTGTTCTTATAACGTTTAAAACATACTAAAGAGAGCAAACTATCTTTACTAACAAAAAATATTGGAGTGTTTTTGTTGATTACAGTTGGAATTTGTGAAAAAGACTCTAAAATCAAACAACTTGCCAATCATTTTTTCAATCATCAGGGAATAATTTGCAGCACCAATAACGAAAATGCAGATGCAGATTTTATTTTTAACACACCAAAAAACAATACACATTATGATATTTTAATAGAAAACAAAACCTTAAACATACCGGCAAAGGCTGACTATATCCATCTGTTTAACTCTGATGATATTAATGTTTTATCCGACTGTTCAAAATGTATTTTTATTACCTATGGATTAAACCGTTTTGCCACGGCAACCGCATCGTCGATATACTATGACGAAAATTGCCTCAGTTTTCAATATTGCCTGCAACGAAATATTACAAGTCTTAAAGGTAAAATTATCGAGTGTCAGGAGTTTCCGGTTTGTATTTGTGATATAGATTTAGACATACAAAGTGCAATTGCTTTTACAACACTTTCTTTAATAGCGGGCATAAAGCCCGAATCTTTGAAAAAAATAAAAGGCTAAGCCACGTAAAAATTTTTGTGACTTAGCTTTTTACAAAGGGGAGATTTGTCTTACACTACGCTTTTCATTTTAAGCCTGATACTGTCTGAAATCATTGCAATAAATTCGCCGTTTGTTGGCTTTCCTTTATTATTATCTATGGTGTAGCCAAACAGTTCGGTCAGCACCTCTTCTCTGCCTCGACCCCAGGCTACCTCGATTGCATGCCTTATTGCACGTTCAACACGCGACGAGGTTGTTTGATAATTTTTAGCAACAGTCGGATAAAGCATTTTTGTAATAGAATTTATAAATTCGCTGTCGTGAATACAAAGACCTATCGCTTCGCGAAGATAGTTATAGCCTTTAATATGTGCAGGAACACCTATATCATGAATAACTGACGTTATTACAGCCTGCAAATCGTCTTCGTCTATTTCGTTAGGAATTCTGCTTTTTGAGTCAATCGTTCCGCTTTTTACAGAACCGGTCTGCACAGGGGCACTAGCAGTAGCACTGTTTATTATTTTGTAAACCTGAAAAATCTTTTTTGTTAAAACATCCATTTTTTCAAATGGCTTTACAATATAATAATGTGCACCAAGCTGCATAGCTCTGGAGGTTATGCTGTCGTTTCCAACTGCCGATAACACGATATAAGTAATTTTCTTATCGGGTTTTTGTTTGTTTAACTTTTCTAAAAGCTCAAGACCATCTACATTCGGCATTACGATATCAAGAAGCACCACATCAGGCTTAAGCTCACAAATCATATCGTACCCGTCCGCACCGTCATGAGCCATACCTATTACTTCAAGTTCCTCCGTCTTTGAAAAATAGTCCGAAATGTATTCGCAAAGGGATTTGCTGTCGTCTACCAAGACGACTGAAATTTTTTTATTCATAAGTTCCTCCTTATAGATATTTTTCCATTCTTTTACTAAAATTGGATATTTTTTACAGCTGTTGTTTACAGTATACCATTTATTTCCAGAAAATGCAAGTACTTTTTACCATTTTTTGTAAAAAATATTTTTTTCGTTTTTTATATAAAGTTTGTATAGAAATTGTTTAAAAAATGTAATATAATAAAATAAATTAATACGTTTAAAGGGAGGAATATAGTTTGAGAGGAATTTATACACCCGTTACAAAGATACGTAGACAGGTTTTTACCGAAGTTGCTCGTTTCGCCTTTGAAGAAAAAAATTTTGATGAAATAGATAAGCTTCCATATAAAATTGTTCCCGGAGAAGTTGCTCAATACCGAGACAGTGTTTTTAAAGAACGTGCAATTGTCGGTGAACGCATACGTCTTGCAATGGGACTTAATTTAAGACCTATGGATAAACCCGCTCCTTTAAGCGAAGGAATAGAAGAAAGTGCTATACCCGAAACCTATTACAACCCTCCGCTTGTTAATGTAATTAAATTTGCGTGCGAGGCATGCCCCCCGGATTCTTTAATGGTAACTAATAACTGTCGTGGTTGCCTGGCTCATCCTTGTACTGCCGTCTGCCCTACAGATGCAGTTTATATGAAAGACGGCTTTGCCTCAATAGATATGGATAAATGTATCCGATGCGGAAAGTGCAAAACTGCCTGCCCTTATAATGCTATTGTTCGCTATCAGCGACCCTGTGCTCAGGCCTGCGGTGTTGATGCGATTGAATCTGACGAGTTAGGTCGTGCAAAAATCAATTATGACCGATGCGTATCTTGCGGAATGTGCCTTGTAAACTGTCCGTTTGCAGCCATTGCCGATAAATCTCAGATTTTTCAGCTGATACATGCTTTAAAATCCGATACCAAAGTCATAGCCGAAATAGCTCCTGCATTCGTCGGTCAATTTGATTCGATAAAAGACCCCGACAAAATTAAACCTATTTTAAAAAAGCTGGGTTTTCATGATGTATACGAGGTTGCAGTAGGCGCAGATATAGGTGCGGTTGAAGAAGCAGAACACTTTTTAGAAAGTGTGCCCGACAAGCAGCCGTTTATGGCAACATCTTGCTGTCCGTCGTGGGCGGTTATGGCGAAAAAGTTTTTCCCCGAAATTGCACATTGTGTATCAGACGGTCTTACCCCGATGGTTCAGACCGCCAGAATGATAAAGGAAGATTATCCTGATTCTAAGGTTGTTTTTATAGGACCATGTGCTGCAAAAAAACTTGAGGCCATGCGAAAAAGTGTGCGCAGCGATGTAGATTTTGTTATAACCTTTGAAGAGCTTTTAGGAATGATGGTTGCAAAGGGCATTGCCCCTGACGAAGAGGTTAACCCCGAACCGCTTTGCGATGCAACTGCAGGCGGGCGCGGATATCCCGTTACCGGCGGAGTTGCCGAGGCAATTGTTGATGTTATTCATTCAAAACATCCTGATATGGATATACCGGTCGAAAAGGCCGATTCTTTATCTGATTGTCGCAAAATGCTTACTTTGGCAAAGGCAGGTAAGAAAAACGGATACCTTTTAGAAGGAATGGCTTGTCCCGGTGGATGCATCGGCGGTGCCGGCACAGTTTTGGCAACTGCAAAAGCAACTGCGGTAATTAAAAACTATAAAGAACAATCCGAAAAGAAAAATGCTGCACAGAGCAATTTTATAAATAAATAAATTTTTATAAAAAAATAAGTTGTTGCCACAGGCAACAACTTATTTTTTTATATCTCTATGATTTACTACCGTAAAATAATTGTTTTTTAGCAAAAATTTTCTTAATTCCTCTGCAATCGTTACCGAGCGGTGTTTTCCTCCCGTGCAGCCTATGCTGATAACAAGCTGCATTTTTCCCTCTTCGGCATATTGTGGAAGAAGAAATTTTATCATATTCTGAAGCTTGTTTAAAAATTCTTGCGCAATATCTGATTTTAAAACATAGCTGCTTACTTCTTCGGTTAAGCCGGTAAGCTCTTTTAATTCAGGCTCATAAAACGGATTCGGTAAAAAACGCACATCAAACATCAAATCGCTGTCAAGCGGGATTCCGTTTTTAAATCCAAACGATATTATATTTACACTGATATTTTCATATCCCCTGCGTTCTTCAAACAGTGCTAAAATCTGCTCCCTAAGCTGACGGGTCAAAAGACCTGAAGTATCTATAATATAGTCTGCCTGTCCGCGCAAGGTATTTAGCAGTTGTCTTTCTTTTTTTATTCCGTCCTCTACTCTGCCTTCACCTGAATGCGGATGCTTTCTGCGAGTTTCTTTATAACGTTTTATTATATACTCGTCGTTTGACTCTAAAAAAAGCAATTCGCATTGATGTCCGCTCTTTTTTAAAGCCGAAAGTTCATCACCTAAATGTGTAATGCGTTCTCCGCTGCGTGCATCAATTACAAAAGCAATTTTATCCATCATAAGGCTTGAGCTTTGACAAAGTGCAACAAAATTTGAAATCAAGCTTGGTGGCATATTGTCAATGCAGTAATAACCTATGTCCTCTAAAATGTGGGCAACACTGGTCTTGCCTGCGCCCGACATACCGGTTACTATTACGAACTGCATTATTTTGCCCCCTTATATAACCTAATCTAAACTGAAATCCTCAGCTGTAAACTTTGACGTATCCACGTCCTTTTTACGCCGAACCTCTCGAGCCATAAGATTATATTTAAACTTTTTGCACGAATGCTCTTTTGATACCGCACCGTACTTTTCACAAAACATATCCTCGGTATAAGGAATTTTTTTAGCCCGTATGCAAAAATAACACATTGGCTTATGGTCGTATTTAAATTCCATTTTACGTCTCCGTTAATTATTCAACCGTTACGGATTTTGCAAGATTTCTCGGTTGGTCGATATCACAGCCCTTTAAATAAGCTACATAATATGCAAACAGTTGAAGAACCGTAGCCGTTAAAGATGAAGTAAACATACGGTTTGTTTTTGGTAAATAGAATACATCATCAGAGCATTCTTCTATCTGATTGTTTTCTTCTTCAGCAATCGATAAAACAACTGCACCGCGAGACTTAACCTCTTTAATATTGCTTAAAGTTTTCTCAAACAGTTTTTCCTGAGTTGCTAAAGCTATAACAAGTGTTCCGTCCTCGATTAAGGATATCGGTCCGTGTTTTAACTCCCCTGCAGCATATGCCTCAGAGTGTATATAAGAAATTTCTTTAAGCTTTAATGCACCCTCTAAAGATAACGCGTAATCAATGCCGCGTCCAATAAAGAATACATTTTTAGCATTAACATATTTTGATGCTAAATTCTTAATTTTATCTTTTTGCTCAAGAATGCTGTTAATAAGCGACGGAAGTTTTAAAAGCTCGTCGCCATAATACTTTTCAAGCTCAGGCGATAGTTTTCCCTCTGCTTTGGCAAGGCTTAATGCCAACATATAAACAGCCGCAAGCTGCGTTGAATATGCTTTTGTTGTAGCAACCGAAATTTCGGGACCTGCTAAAGTATAAAGTACTCTGTCCGATTCACGTGCAATTGTACTACCAACAACATTTACTATACTCAAGGTTTCTGCACCGCGACGCTTTGATTCACGAAGAGCAGCCAAAGTATCTGCTGTTTCACCTGACTGGCTTATTACTACAACAAGTGTGTTTTTGGTAAGCAATGCATCACGATAACGGTATTCAGATGCAGTATCTACCTCTACCGGAATTTTTGCAATTTGCTCAATAATATATTTGCCTGCAACACCAACATGATACGCTGAACCGCAAGCAACGATATTGATTTTGTCAGGAATCTTATCAATTTTCATCATTCCCTGACCGATAATCTGAGAAACCGTATTCAAAATTGCCTGTGGCTCCTCCATTATTTCTTTAATCATAAAGTGCTCGTATCCGCCTTTTTCTGCTGCTGAAACATCCCAATTCACATAAAACACCTCTTTACTTATATGTTCAAGTTCTGTATTGTAAAGCGTTACTCCTTCACGCTTAATGAATGCAATTTCGTTATCTTCCATTATATAAACATCGCGCGTATATTTTAAAACCGCAGGAATATCAGATGCAATAAAATTTTCATTTTGCCCCAATCCCACAACTAGCGGACTGTCCTTTTTTACTGCAACAATTTCGTCCGGTCTTTCTGATGAGATTACACCCAGGGCATATGAACCCTTGAGCTTTTTAACAAGCTTAGCCACTGTTTTTAAAAGGTCGCCGTCATAATAATAATCTGCAAGATGCGCAATTACTTCTGTATCGGTTTGTGATACAAATTTATATCCCTTCTTTACTAAAAACTCTTTAAGTTTAAGATAGTTTTCAATAATTCCGTTATGGACAACGGCAATTTTTCCTGCACCGCTCGTGTGCGGATGTGAATTAACGTAAGATGGCTCACCATGAGTTGCCCAACGGGTGTGCCCTATTCCCATCGTTCCGCTTACTGCCCTGCCTTCGTCAGTTTTTTGGAATAAATTAAATAACTTCCCCTTAGTCTTTTCTACATTTATTTTTTTACCGTCATACACCGCAATTCCCGCTGAGTCATAGCCTCGATATTCCAGTTTTTGCAGTGATTCCATTAGTATTGGTGCTGCCTGTTTTTTGCCGATATATCCTACAATTCCACACATTATAATTACCTCCGCATCTCATTTGTACACATATAGACCTTTAAAAATTTAAAAGTATATGTAACACGGAGCATTATAATGCCCAAAAATACCAATAATAAAACTATTATATAATATAGTTTACCACATAATTAACAAAAAGAAAAGACTTTTTTTGATATTTAAAAATTTTATAACAAATAAAAACAAAGTTTAATAAAAATTTTTTGTTATATTGATAAAATTTGTCGCTTTTGGTTATTGCGTTCATTAAAAATATGGTATATAATATTATGTAAAATATACCTTGAAGGTGTGTGAAGTGTGAAAAAAAAAGTTTTGGTTGGCATGAGCGGCGGTGTAGATTCGTCAGCAGCTGCTGCAATTTTGCTAAAAAACGGATATGAAGTAATCGGTATTACTTTTTTACTTTCTCCCTTTGGCTCTTGCGATGCAGCAAAAGATGCTCAGCAGGTTGCATCACAGCTTGGTATAAAACACGAGGTCATAGATTTTTCAGAAGTATTCAGGCAAGAGGTTATGGACTATTTTGCAAATGAATATAAAAATGGTCGTACCCCTAATCCTTGTGTAGTTTGCAACAAAAAAATTAAATTTGGAAAATTTTTAGAGTTAGCCGACAGCTTAGGCAGCGATTTTATAGCAACAGGTCATTATGCCAGGATAATAAAAGATGACAAAAGCGGTATTTATCATTTGTGTACCTCTGCCGCAAAAAACAAAGACCAAAGCTATTTTCTTTATACCATGACTCAAAAAGAGTTATCGCGCACTTTATTCCCCCTTGATAGCATTACCAAAGAAGAAACTCGCTCTTTGGCTCTTTCTCTTAATCTGTCGGTCGCACATCGCTCAGACAGTCAGGATATATGCTTTATCCCCGACGGGGATTATATGCGTTTTTTAAAAGAATATGCTGGCTATAAAGATAAAAAGGGTCTGTTCTGCTCAAGTGATGGTAAAGTTTTAGGCGAGCATAACGGAGTTGCCAATTTTACCATTGGGCAACGAAAGGGCCTTGGTGTTACCTTCGGAAAGCCTATGTTTGTAACAGGGCTTGATGCAAAAAACAACATTGTATATTTAGGTGAAAAGGGCACTGAATTTACCGAAGAATTTACAGCCGCAGATTTACATTTGACTGCCTCTGATGAGCTTAGCTCACCTGTTGAAGTCCTTTGTAAAATTCGCTATGCCGCACCTTTTGCTCCTTGTACCGTTACTCCTTTAGGTAACAGAAGAGTTCATATTAAAATGCATCAGCCGGCTCGTGCTGTAACACCGGGACAGTCCGTTGTTTTTTATTCGGGCGAACGAGTTATAGGCGGAGCCGTAATCGAAAGTATGTACTAAATTCGTTGTTTAATTTCAATATAACGGAAATATTCCTCTTTTGAAAGTAAAACAACACCCTCGTATTCGCAGCATAGCTTTTGAGCTATTTCAAATTTATCACCGGATGTATTTTCATATAGCATAACTATATTGCCGTTTTCTTTGGTTTTATATACCGTCTTGCGGATAACTCTTTCGATATTTTGTGTTTTATCAAGTAAAACAACCATATGGCTAAATTTTTCTTTTTCGCAAAGCAGTTTTTCTGACAACCAGTCAGACAGACTCATAAAGATATCGAGCAAGGCATAAATAAGAAGAAATAAAATAACAGAATCAATTATAATCATACGAATCATGTAAATCACCTCATGCCCATTGTATGAGGAAAAAATAAATGTGTTACAATTTTAATTTGGAGGTTTAATATGAACACGAAATCAAGACAAAGCATCAAATCACTCACAATTGCAGGACTTTTAACAGCTCTTGCTATCGTAATTCCGCTGTATATGCCGAAATTACCTGTTCCGCAGCCGTTTTCGGTTACACCTGCATCACATTTAGCTGTAATTTTGTCAATGTTTGTTAATCCTTTTACCGTGTTTTGTACAGTTATAGGCGGCACTATCGCATTTTTTGCAGTTTTAGGTCCAGTTGTTGCAATGAGAGCTTTTTCGCATATTCTGTTTGCATTAGTCGGATGTTATATGCTTAAAAAACGTTATAATCTGATTTTTACCATCATCGTTACCGCACTTTTACATGCCTTGGGTGAGGTTTTGGTAGTTTATGTATTTTCACTTTTTGGAATGGCAGATGCTACTATGTATTTTATGTGGGGTGTTACAGGTGGAATCACACTTTTGCACCACTGCTTTGACTTTGCCATTTCAATGATTGTATATAAAGCACTGGTAATGGTTCCCGGCTTAGTAGATTTAGCACCTGTTAATTTGAAGTCATTTAAATAAGCAATACATAACTTAAAAATCAGGGTTGATTAACATATCAACCCTGATTTTTTATGTGTTTATTTTAAATCAATTCTGTTTTTTATTTCTCCATTAAAAAACGCGTTCATATTCTCAAGCATTATCGAAAAGCATCGCTCTCGTGCCTCAATTGTTCCCCAAGCCATATGTGGTGTTAAGCAAACATTATCATAATCCTTTATATCATAAATCGGACTATTCTCGCCAAACGGCTCAACTGAATATACATCAGTTCCAAACCCCGCAATGCTGCCGTCTTTTATCGCATCGCACAAGGCCTTTTCGTCAGTTACCGCTCCCCTTGCTGTATTAACCAATATTGCAGTCTTTTTCATTTTGGCAATACGTTCTTTGCTTATTAATCCACGTGTTTCATCTGATAATGGAATGTGAACTGTAACAATATCACTCTTCTCTAAAAGTGTGTCTATATCGGTGCATTCTACTCCATCTACCGGTGTGCGCTTATAGGCTAAAATGTTGCATCCTAAAGCCTTTGCTATTTCGCCTACGCGTTCGCCGATTGCACCATATCCCACTATCCCCCACGTTTTTTGATATAGCTCGTGATAAACAGGCTTTAAAATATTTGCCGTTTTACCCTTTGAATAGCTGCCGTCTGATGTCGCCTTAGTATACTCTTTTAAATGATTTACCAGACTAAGCACAATCGAAACCGTAACCTGAGCTACACTATAAACCGAATATCCCGGAACATTACAAACAGCAATACCCTTTTTTCTGCAATATTCTAAATCTATATTGTCATAGCCTGTTGCCGCCTCACATATCAGCTTTAGGTTCGACGCATTTTTAAGATTATCCTCAAACAGCTTAACTTTGTTTACAAAAACAACATCGGCATCTTTGATGTGCTCGGCTACCTCATCGGCATCGGTTTTATCATATGATACAACAGTTCCAAATTTTTCAGCAGACGAAATGTCTAAATCATCACCTAAGGTAAGTCGGTCTAAAACTACAATTTTCACCCATATGCCCCCTTAATTTTTACACACTTAATTCTTGTTTTTGGCTTTTTTCTTTAAGCTGAATGAATATTCCCAGCACAATAACCACAAGACCGGCTATAAAATAAACATTTAATCTTTCTTTAAGAATTAACAATGTCCACACCATAGACAAAAACGGTGTTATGTATGCCAGATTCGATATTTTTGCAGTATTACCTGAATTTAGAGCCATAACCCATACTGTGTTTGCTATAGCCATAGTGATTACACCATTCCACACAAAACCAAGAGTTTCAATAAAGTTTGGTACAAACAAATCGCCTCGGGCAATGTTTATTATGCTTGTTAATATAAAGCAGGCTATATAGCTTATCATTACAGAAATACTCTTATCGTAATCAAATTTTTGATTTAACGCAGTAAATAAACCATATGATACTGCACCCAAGATACAAAATGTAGCACCAAAAAGTAAGTCGCTGTTAATTTTGGCAGCATCTCCTCCTGCAACAATAGCTACACCTAAAAACGAGATAGCTATGGCAATTGCCTTTTTAACTGTCATTTTCTCTTTTAAAATAATACAAGCAAACACAACACTCATAATAGGCCACAAATAATTGATTATAAATGCTTGTGAGGCAAGCATTTTATCTGTGCCCGCATAGTAAAAAACATAATATAAAAAGCTGCCGGGCAAGCCTATAAGAATTGATATAATATAGTCTTTAAGCTTATAATCTTTAAGTTTTTTTATGTTACCGCTTATGATATTTACAATCAAAAGAAACACAGCCGCAAAAAGTGCGCTTATCCATAAAACTTGAAAATTGTTGTGTGACCATAACAATAATTTTGATGTAACTGCAACGGTTGACCAGCATAAAATTGATGTTGCTGCCAACATATATGACTTTTTCATTGTTACCCTCTTTTCTTATTTTGTCACTTATATTATAACACAGAAATGTTAAATTTCAATATTTTCTACAAAAAAGGACTGTAAAAACCCTTGGTTTTTACAGTCTGAAAGGAATATTATAAATTGTAATATTTATCAAATTCAGCAGGATGCGGAATTGCAGCAAGCTCACGGCATTCTGCCCGTTTTGCTGCGATAAAGTTAGTAAGCAATTGCTCAGGGAATACTCCGCCTGCGGTCAAGTAGTCGTGGTCAGTCTCTAATGCATCTAATGCTTCGTCTAACGATGTAGGCAAGTGCTTTAACTTAGCCTTTTCTTCATCACTCAAATGATAAAGATTAACATCATATGGTCCCCAGCCGTTTTCGTGTGGGTCAATTTTATTTTTAATACCATCAAGACCTGCCATTAAGATTGCAGCATAGCAGAAATACGGATTACATGTAGCATCAGGATTTCTGAGCTCAAAACGTCTTAAATTAGCAGCTTTAGCATATGCAGGGATTCTGATAACTGCGCTGCGGTTTGATGTAGCATAGCCAACGGTTACGGGTGCTTCGAATCCCGGAACTAATCGTTTAAACGAGTTGGTGCTCGGGTTAGTTATAGCACAAAGTGATGCAATGTGCTTTAACAGACCACCCATAAAGTAATGAGCCTCTTTGCTGAGATTTGAATATCCGTTATCGTCAGAGAATATAGGCTGTCCATCTTTTAACAACAGCATATGAACGTGCATACCATTACCAGCCTCACCCATTACAGGCTTTGGCATAAATGTAGCTGACATACCGTATTTTCTTGCAGTATTATGAATGATATATTTAATCATCATAGTTGCATCTGCCATTTTTGACATCTGTCCAAGCTCAGGCTCGATTTCGAACTGTCCGCCTGCACCAACTTCGGGATGGTGATAGTTAAGAGCAATGCCTGCCTCTTCCATTAAAAGACACATTTCGCTTCGTGCCTCGTAGGATACGTCAAATGGCTTTGCTACGTGGTAGTTTTTCTGTTTTGCAACAACATTACCCAATCCTTCTGAGCCGCTGTTCCAGTGAGCCTGTGATGCATCAAGAGATACACCGATTGAGTCAGGCTGAACCTCCCAGCCGATTTCATCAAACAGATAGAATTCAAATTCAGGCAGAATCATCATAGTATCAGCGATTCCGCTATCCTTCATATACTGTTCAGCAGCCAAAACAATGTTTCTCGGATACTGAGCAAGAGGACGATTTTCGGGATTGTCAATAATCATTGCATTACCTGTCATTGACAAGGTAGGAATTTCACAAAACGGGTCAATCATTGCGGTATCGGGGTCAGGAATAAATACCATATCACTTTTTTCAACTACGGCATAACCATAGTTTGATGCGTCAAAGCCAATACCGTTTACAAGAGTTTTTTCTGAAAAATTCTTTGCCGGAATGGTTACGTGACGGAACTGTCCGTTAATGTCAACCATTTTAAAATCGACCATTTTAATGTCATTTTCTTTAATGATTTTTAAAATGTCATTCACACTTTTTCCCATTTTTCATTTCTCCTTTTTAATAATATATGTGATGTTTTACTTTTAAAAATATTCTAAAATAAGCTCTGATGCTATTTTAATACCTACAGGAATTGAAGCAATCTCTACCTTTTCTTCACGGGTATGTGTACCGCTACCCCAGAAAATTCCTACACAAACAGCAGGAATTCCCATAGACATAGGAATATTACAGTCAGTAGATGCCGAGTCGGTCAGGCACTCGAACCCTGAATATTTTTCGCATATTTTAATACATTTTTCACTCATTTTTGATAATTTTTCGTTGTCAACATCACCGCTGCAAGGTCTTACACCTATAGTATTAACTGTTATTTGGGCAATGTTTCTTTCTTTAGCTTTTGCAATTTCATTTTCAAATATTTTCTGCATTTTTTCAAGGCACTCACTTGAGTCTGAACGATATTCATACAAAAGTCTTGCTTTTTGCGCTATTGTGTTTACCGATGTTCCGCCTTCGGCTATACCGGCATTATATGTAGTTTTGCTGTCACCGCAAACAGGAACTTCATAAGAATAAAGATTATGAACAAGCTCTGACATTGCATAAATGGCATTGCGATTTCCGAAAGCATTAAACGAATGTCCACCTTCTGTTTCGAAAATAATTTCGTATCTGTGTGAGCCTACACACTTGTTAGCCAATCGCTTATACATACCGTCAAATGCATATACCTCAGATATTCTGCCATCGTAATCCTTCATTATCTGTTTTATGCCTTTAAGATTGCCTAAGCCCTCTTCACCGGCGTTTGCCGCAAACAATATGCCGCACTTTGGCTTTAATCCATATTTTATTATATATTTTACAATGATAAGCATAATTGCAAGGCAGGTTGTATCATCGCCCACTCCCGGTGAATACAGATATTCACCATCATTTTTAAAAGGCATTGGCTCAAGGTCAGGAAAAACTGTGTCTGTATGTGCTAAAAAAAGTACAATATCATCTTTATCTTCGCATCCTAAAGGATACAAAACGTTAAGTGCAGAATCAATTACTACTCCCTCTGCTCCGCAATCCTCTAACCATTTTTTGCAGAACTCCGCTCTTTTTTCCTCGTGATTCGATGGTGCGGGAATACCGCAAAGCTCTTCAATCAATGTAAGGGTTTCTTGCTTTACATCCTCCATATGCTCTAAAATAAAATCAAACATTTCTTTAGTCATAAAATTCTCCTTTTATTTTAAGACAAGCATAAATACTGTCAACAAAATTACAAATCCAAAATTAAATACCGAAAACGAGCCTATATACTGCATACCTTTACCCGGATTGTGTTTTAAATACTCACGAAAGGTAATAAGACTTGCCAAAGATGCGATGAGTGTTCCTGCTCCGCCTATATTTACACCCAAAAGCAAATCGCGGTAATTTTCAGTAAACTGCGACAGCAAAATAGCTGACGGAACATTACTTATTATCTGGCACGATAAAATACTGAATATTAAAGTGCTTTTATTAAGTAAAAACCCAAAAAACTCTCTTATAACATCTATTCTTGACATATTGCCTGCGAAAACAAAGAAAAATACAAAAGTTAAAAGTAACGGATAGTCAACTTTTTTTAATGCTTTTTTATCAAGGAAAAATAGAGATATCGGTATTATGATAAGACCTATCCAATAAGGTATCCCTCTGAATACTATCGCTACTGAAAGCGCAAACAACACCAAATAAATAATGGTTTTATGCAAATCAAGGTCAATTTGAATATCATCAATTTCAAGCTTTTCTGATTTTACACACAGACAGCATATTGTAATTATAATAATTGATATAATAAATGGCGGTGCCATTATTCCCATAAATTCGCCCGTAGGGATATTAAACTTAGTATACAGATACAAATTCTGTGGGTTTCCAAACGGTGTAAGCATTCCGCCTAAATTTGCGGCTATGTTCTGCATTATAAAAGTAAATGCCATATATTTTTCTTTGTGTGTAGTTATAAGCACAAAGCAACCAAGCGGCAAAAAGGTTAAAAGTGCCATATCGTTTGCAATGAGCATTGAGCCTATAAAAGTTATGTACACCAATGCTAAAATGCTCATCCTCGTTGTTTTAAACAACCGTATTATTTTTCGAGCCAGCATATAGAAAAAATGTATATTTTTTAACGCACATACAACCGCAAGAACACAAAACAAACATGTTAAGGTTTTAAAGTCAAAATATTCGATATATTCTTTATCTATTGGCACAAAAAAGCAGGTAATTAAGGCTGCAATAAAAGCAATTACCATAACTGCATTCTTTTTTATAAATGCTTTTACCGCCACAAAATTCCCTCCCTTTGTTTTTTATTTAACATATAAAATATAACACATTATCAACTGATAATCAAGAATTTTTAACAATAAAACAGAAAGAACTGCCTTTTGCAAGACAGTTCTTTAAATTTTAAAAATTATGCAGGTTGCTTATCCTTAGTTATATACTTAATAGCAAAGAGAACAGCCAAAAGCAATACAACAGCTATTGTCAAAAGTATAAATGCGTTCTGAATAAATGCTGCAATTACATATACCACAAACGAAACAAGTGCAACAGTTATAGCATACGGAAGCTGAGTCGATACGTGGTTAATATGGTTCGACTGGCTACCTGCCGATGACATAATTGTTGTATCAGAAATCGGTGAGCAGTGGTCGCCGCAAACTGCGCCAGCAAGGCATGCCGAAACACCGATAATTAACAATTCACTTGTCGGGTCAAATATTGCTGTAACGATAGGGATTAAAATACCAAATGTACCCCAAGATGTTCCTGTTGCAAATGCAAGCACACAAGCTACCAAGAAGATGATTGCAGGTAAGAAGTTTGCTAAGCCTGCAGCAGCAGAATCCATAAGCATTTCAACAAACTCAGCAGCACCCAAAAGACCTGTCATATTCTTAAGTGCGGTTGCAAAGGTAAGAATTAATATAGCAGGAACCATCGCAATAAAGCCCTTAGGTACACATTCCATAGCTTCTTTAAAGGTCACAACTCTTCTTGCAATAAGATAGATAATTGTAACGACAAGCGCGATTATTGCACCCCACGGCAGACCAACAGTTGCGTCAGTATTACCGAAAGCTGTAATAAAGTCATCCCCTGCAAAGAATCCGCCAACATAAAGCAAGCCGAGAATTGAGAATACAACCAAAACGATAACTGGTAAAATAAGGTCAATTACTCTGCCCTTCGGATTTTCTGCGCCAACCTCAGTAGCATCTTCTGTTTTACCGCTTGTAAACAAATCTCCCTTAGTCATTGCATTAAACTCGTGAAGCTTCATCGGGCCATAGTCAAATTTCATAAGCGCAATTGCAACAACAAAAACGAGCATCAAAAGCGAATAGAAGTTGTACGGAATAGCTCGAACAAAAAGCTCGATTCCGGAAAATCCGGTGCCCTCGGTAAACTCAGAAACAGCAGCTGCCCACGATGAAACAGGAGCAATCATACAAACCGGTGCAGCGGTAGCATCTATAATAAATGCTAATTTAGCACGCGAAATTTTGTGTCTGTCTGTAACCGGTCGCATTACACTACCAACTGTTAAGCAGTTAAAGTAATCGTCAATAAAAATTAAAACACCAAGTACGAATGTTGCAATTGCCGCACCAACTCGTGATTTAATGTGAACCTCTGCCCAACGACCGAACGCAGCCGAACCACCTGCCTTGTTCACCAACGCAACAATAATACCCAAAATTACCAGGAATACAAAAATTCCTGCCGTTCCCGATACCGCAGCGATAATACCTTCATTAACCACATTATCAAGCGCAGCTACAGGATTCCAGTCTGATGCCAGAAATCCTCCCAACAGGATTCCGACAAACAATGATGAATAAACCTCTTTGGTTATCAGCGCAAGACCGATAGCAACAATAGGCGGAACTAAAGCCCAGAATGTTGCATAGAACTTGCTGACAACTTCTTCACCCTCTTCGCCTGTTGCGAATACAACAAGTGAAGTTGCAAACAACATAACTAATGTTGCAATAATGGTGAAAATTGTTTTTTTGTTAAACTTTTTCATTTTAATCCTCCTTATGCAATTATAAATTTATGTTAGCATAGTTCAATATAAATGTCAACAAAATTTGACAAAAAGCACAAACTGTCACGCCCGCTTTTTTTCGGGTAATTGAACGAAAATAATTGCTACAAACATAAGTACGCAACCTAAAATTTCACGAAAGTTTAAAGCACCTCCTGTAAGTTGCCATCCGCAAGCTACCAGAATAACCGTTGTGAGTGTTGAAAATACAGACTCTAAGCTCATTAAAATAGATGCAGATGTCGGGTCAGTATATTTTTGACCCACAATCTGCAAGGTGTATGCAACACCGCACGACATAATTCCTGCATATCCGATAGATGCCCAACAATTAAGAACAGGGGCAAGCTGCAAATCTTCAAACAAAAATACATAAATCATATCAATTGCGCCGCAAACAAAAAATTGCAAGCACGAAAGCTTTACACCATCAACCTTAGGAGAAAAGTGGTCAATCGTTAAAATATGCCCCACAAACGCAAAGGCACTTATTAATATAATAACATCGCCCTTATTAATGGTAAGCTCTGAGTCTATACACATTAAATACATTCCGATAACTGCTATTATAACCGCTATCCATATTACCGGTCGTGGCCTTTTGCCCGTAAAGACACCGATTATTGGTATTATAACCATATAAAGAGCTGTTATAAATCCGGCCTTTCCCGGACTTGTAAAAACCATACCATAGGTCTGGAGTGTGCTGGCTATACAAAGAAAAATACCGCAGACAATACCGCTGGCAATAAGATTTTTGTCAATTTTTGCAACAGCTACTCCCCTTTTTTTCTTGCCCATATCAAGAATAAATATAACAGGAAGCAAAACAACCGCACCCAAAAGACACCTTATACCATTAAAGCTGGTTGCAGATATTACCTCTACCCCTTTGCTTTGCGCTATAAAAGAAACACCCCACACTATCGCCGCCAAAAGCAGCATGCTATTTCCCTTTAATTTCTGATTTTTCATTCTTCATACCCCATATTTAAAAATAACGTTTTAATTATACAATTTTCTTCCCATATTGTCAATAAATAGTATATTTTTAATATTTATGCCATTTTATGCACACAATTTTAAATTCTAAATATAATGTAATAGATATAAAATTATCGAAAGGAAGATTAATTTGGATAAAATGAACGATACATCAATGTTCATACGTGTAGGATACGCATTTGTACCAATTCAACAAATGAACGAGCTTTATTCACCCCAAGACGGCTTAAAGGCAGGCACTATTTTTCCGGAGCTTAACATTCCGCCATCGGAATATTCGCCTTCGGCTAATTAAGGAGGAACAAAATGAACAGAAATCAATTGCTTAAACAAATTATGGAGTACGATTTTGTACTTTATGAGCTTCAGCTTTATTTAGATACTCATCCAAACGACACCCGCGCTCTTAAAATGTTCAGACAGGTGAGTAACACCGTCTGTGATTTAAGAAATGAGTTCGAAGCAAAATTCGGACCGATTATTGCTCGCAATAATGAATCAACAACCACTTGGCAATGGCTTGAATCGCCGTGGCCTTGGGAAAATTAAGGAGGAATTTATAAGTATGTGGCAATACGAAAAAAAACTGCAATTTCCTATTAACATCAAAACACCAAACCCAAAGCTTGCAAGCTTTATTATCAGCCAGTATGGTGGTCCCGACGGAGAATTGGCAGCATCAATGCGCTATCTTTCACAACGCTTTGCTATGAAGGATAACGTTACCAAAGGCTTGCTTACCGATATTGG
>JAZOBB010000006.1:0-7365 GCA_045595745.1 Clostridia bacterium
TTATTTCTGTGCTTGAGCGAGCTTTGCTAAAAATTCTCTTTCCATTTCTAAAATATCCTCGAGCCAATAAACACCAACATCTAAAGCTGCCCAAAGGCTTGTGCGCTCTGCTTTTTTAGTAAGCTTTGCATTTTCAATTGAATCACCGTTTTTCTCTAAAAGTTCAATATTAACCTTTGTTGCAACTTCCATTTTATTGATTTTCTTTGTTTCTACGATTGTAAAACGAACAATAAAGTTATCGTTAAAATCACCGTAGTACAAGGTCTTTCCATCGCGCAAAATAGGTTTTCCGCGATATATAAGAATTTTTTTCTCTGCCATTTTACTCTTCCTTTCACATACAATCTATAAGTCAGAATTAATCCTTTTCAAGTTCTTTAAGCTCAGCAAGGTCAACGTCATCCATTTTTCTGTCGCGCCCGCCGTCTTTTATAATTACAATATCATCAACTTTAAATTCGCTCAAAATCTTTTCATTTTTCGAATCGAGCTTTACCGAAACCAAGCCCTTTAACAGATTGGTAGATGCTACTATTCCGCGACCTGTCGGTGTATCCACAATAGCTCCCGGATTAGGTGTTTTTGCAAGCATTTCTTCGTATGCATCCTGTTCATATTTTAAACAGCACATAAGTCTGCCACAGGTTCCCGAAATTTTAGTGGGATTAAGCGAAAGCGACTGTTCTTTTGCCATTTTTATAGACACAGGCTCGAAATCGCCTAAAAACAGCGAGCAACAAAGCTGTCTGCCACAAATTCCCAAGCCGCCGAGCATCTTAGCCTCGTCACGTACCCCTATTTGTCTTAATTCGATTCTCGTGCGGAATACTGATGCCAAGTCTTTAACCAACTGACGAAAATCAACTCGTCCGTCTGCTGTAAAATAAAACAAAATTTTACTGCGGTCAAAGGTATATTCCACATCAACAAGATTCATTTCAAGCCCATTTGCTTTTATCTTTTCAAGACAAATTTCGCGAGCCTCTGCAACCTTTTGTTTGTTTTCCTCAAGCTGGGCATAGTCCTCTTTATTTGCTATTCTTATTATCGGTTTTACCGGAATAGCAAAAACCTCTTCATCAATTTCTTTTTCAGGCATTACAACCTCGCCGAACTCAGTTCCACGAGCAGTCTCGACAATTACTCCTTCGCCAACTTTTATTTCCTCGTCGATTGCTCTGAAGTAATAAATTTTGCCGACGGATTTAAACCTTACTCCTATTACCTTTATCATTAATTTCCTCCCGAATACTCAATAACAATTCAAGTGCCGCAGCACTTGTATTTGCATTTTGCGCCATACGTTTCTGATAACGCAAAACACTATCTGCCGCACTGACTAATGCTTTTTTAGAAAGTGATGCGGCTATATTTTTAATTTCGTACAGCTTGTCTCTGCACAAAATTTGTTTATCCATTTTAAGACTTGCTAAAATACAATCTCGTAAAAAAATCAGTATAAAATCAATTACAAAATCAAGTTTTTCCTTATTATCAAGCAAAAACCTTTCAAAATCCCCTATTCCTTTTTGCTCAGAAAGCAAAAGCTCTGTATGCTTAACTGTTTTTTTATAAAGCTCTGTAAATGACTCATCTTCTAAAAGCATAAGTCCTCTGCCTATAATTCCCTGAGAAAACCTTGATGCAAACTTTATCTGCTCATCATCTTTATCGGTATGCTCGCGAAAATAGCGGTAAACCTCTTCTTGCTCAAGCGGAAGGAAGGTAAACCTTACAGAACGCGAAAGCACTGTATCTAAAAGCATTCCTGCCTTTTGTACCATAGTAATAAACACAGCATAAGAGGGCGGCTCTTCTAAAATTTTTAAAAGTCCGTTCTGCGCTCCCGGTGTAAGTGCTTCGCCATCAGCAATAATAAAAATTTTACGTTCAGCCAAAAGCGGCTTAACATAAGCATTTTCTATTACCTGTTCACGCACATCATCTATTCCGATGGTTGCTTTATCCTTCTTTTTGCTTACATAAATTATATCAGGATGATTATGCGAGGCACATTTAATGCACGCATCGCATTTTCCGCACGGCGAACCGCTGCCACTCTCACATAAAAGAGCAGCAGCGAAAATATCCGCCGTAGTTTTTTTACCAATACCATCCGCACCCTCGAATATATACGAGTTAAGAGCATTATCGCTTTTAACAGTGCGAATTAATCTTCTTTTTAAATGAGAATTGCCGTAAATATCATCAAAACTCAGCACTTTAGCTTACACCTTCTCGAAGTGTTCAACATCAACCACAAAAATTGTTGCTCCGCCTGTTTCAATTTCCTGCGGGAAAGAGCTGTAATCCATAGCACCGCCCAAATACGGCTCGGGGGTAAATACTATTTGCTTTCTCTTCATACTGTGTTTTGAAATCACACCAATGGCTTTTTGAACATTCTCTGCCTCTGTTCCCACCAACAGTGTGGTGTTACCCGCACGCAGAAAACCGCCTGTTGATGCCATCTTAGTAACGGAAAATCCCTCTTTGTTAAGCTCACGCATAACAAGATTGCCGTCTTCATTATTAACAATTGCAAATACCAGTTTCATAATATTACCTCCTTTAAACAGCACTTATATATTTTGTTAAACAATGCTGATAACAACTTATTTTTTATTGCATATCGAAAGTAAAAACTCTCCCATATTTTTAGCCGAATCAGGTTTGGCAACAAATTTCATATTCTCTTTAAGCTGATTTATTTTATGTGGATAATTAATCAGCTGATAAATCGCCTCGTCAACAGTAAAGGTTTCGCTTACAGACATAGCTAAGCCGTTATTTAACATAAATTCTTCGTTTCTGTCCTCTTGCCCAGGAATAGGGTTTAGCATAATGATAGGCAAACCCTTTGCTAAGGCTTCTGATGTTGAAAGTCCACCCGGTTTTGTTATTATGCAATCAGCTGCATCCATCAATAAATCGACATTATTAACATATCCGAAGTTTAATATATTCTTATTATTCTCCATCTTATCGATGTGTTGTTTTAATCTGGTGTTTCTGCCGCAAACCGTAATCAGCTGAAAATCCTCATCTAACGAATCGAGCTGCTTTATGTTTTGCATTGTGTTACTGCCGTAGCCCATCGAACCCATCATAAAAAGGACTGTAAATTTATCCTCTAATCCCAGCTCTGCTCTTGCCTCGGCTTTTGAAACAGAAGTTGCAAATTTTGGCGAAATAGGTATTCCGAAAGGCTTGATTCTTTCCGGCGAATGCCCTTTTTTTATAACCTGAAAATCTAAAAGCTCGGTTGCCGTAATATAGTAATCAAAATTTGTTTCCTCCCAAAAGGGATGAACAGTAAAATCGGTTATAATCGCCACCGTTTTTGCTTTAAACGGATATTTTCTTTTTAAATAACTGACTGCAATAGCCGAAAAAACGTGTGATGACACAATTACATCGGGCTTATAATCCCTTAAAACACGCATAAGCTTTTTATTTAAAACGGTTTTTATTATTCTGCTAAGCCCTGATGTTTTGGTGTAGTCACGTTTTTCTGCCATACCGTAAATTCTGCCATAAACACCCGGTGTCATCTTTGTTGACAAAAGGTATGCATTTGATAAAGAATCCGCAAGCAAGGGCTGTACGTTATCTACAACATCTAATGTAAGGCATTCTACGCCTTTAATATTTGAACAATACTCTTCAAGTGCCTTACAGGTCTGGTGATGCCCCTGACCGGTAGGCACCGACAGAAACAGTATACGCATAAATGTTCCTCCCGGAGCTATTACGTTTTTATATACACTACCCTAATTATATTTTATATCTTTTTAATGATTTTTTCAACTAAAATTTTAAAATATATATAAAATTTTTATAAATATATAAAAAATGATTTCCAAACCGGCAGTTGCCGCATTTTTGCGGCAATTTTAATGCTCAGTCAGAAATCATTTTAAAAATCAGAATAAACCGGGCATATTAAGGCCGCCTGTAACCTTACCCATACCCTCTTCCATCATTTCGCTAACCTGTTTGCTTGCCTCGTTAACAGCGGCAACGATAAGGTCTTCGAGCATTTCTATATCATCAGGATCTACAACCTCGGGTTTAATTTTTACAGAAAGCAATTCTCTTGAACCCTTCATTGTAACAGTTACTGCACCGCCGCCGGCTGTGGTTTCAACTGTTTTCTGCTCCATTTCTTCCTGGATGCGCTCCATTTCCTCCTGCATCATTTTAGCCTGGCGAAGCATTGTGTTCATATTGTTATTGCCTCCGCCTGTAAATTTATTACCATTTGCCATGTTTTTTTACCTCCGTAAATTTGTATAAATAATATTCTTTAAATAATTTCTATCACATCGTGCTTTTTAGAAAGCTCCTCTAAGGCTTTAAACGGGTCATCTTTAGGTTTTTCGTCACCTATCTCTTTTTGAGAATAGCATTTTACACTAAGCTGTTCGCCTAAAACCGCGTTTATTGCCTTTTCGACCAGTTCCAAATTACTGGGCTTTGACATTACACTTTTACTCATAAGCCCCGTATCATCAAATACCAGACCTATCCCGTCACGCACCTTTCGCACCTTTGCCTTTTTAAGATGCGAGAATATAGGCATACCGCCGTTTGCTTTTACGTACGAGATAACCTCCTGCCATTTTTCCGCCGGAATAAAATCTCTGCTCTCGTCTGTTTTAGACTCTTCAGCTTGTTTTGGCTCTTTTGGAACTGTTTTTGGTATTTCATATATTTCTTCACCGACATCAGGCGGTATTTCATCCGGCAGCGGAGGTAATTCCTCCCACGGTGGAATATCGTCACCCGACGGTATGGCAACACTTTTATTGTCGGGCACAGATTGCACAGAGGCTATCTTTATGCCCTCTGACATTTTTTTCTCTAAATCTGCCACTCGGTCTAACAGTGCCTCGTATGAATTTTCGGTCATTGGGTCGCACAGCTTGACCAATGCCAGCTCGTATATTGTTCTTGAAAATCCCGAAAGCTTTGCCGAAATTATACTTTCATTTAACAGATTTAGTGCACGAATCAGCTTTTCTCTGGTAATTTTCGGTGCTAATTCTTTCATCTTTTCGATTTTTTCTTTAGAAGAGTTTAAAATCTTTTCAGGCTCACCCACCAGCTTAACAATCATCAGGTCACGTAAAAAGCCTACAAATCTTTCGATTAAAACTCCCATTTCTTTTCCTGCAAGCGAAACCTCGTCGAGTATCGACAAAGCCGCCTCGCCGTTGTTATCAGCCACGGCCTCGGCAAGACCGAATAAAGCATTATTATCGGTTATACCTATAATATTAACTATATCATCATAGGTAATTTCTCTGTCTTCAAAGCCCAAGCACTGGTCTAATATACTCAGAGAATCACGCATTGAGCCATCGCCAAGCTCGGCAACTAAGGCTAGGCCCTCGTCAGTAACCTTTCTTCCGTCGCCCGCTAAAATGGTTTTAAGCCTTTGGACAATATCATTATTGGTAATTCGTCTGAAATCAAACCGTTGACATCTTGAAAGTACGGTTATCGGCACTTTATTAAGCTCGGTTGTTGCAAGAATAAATAAAACGTGCTCAGGAGGTTCTTCAAGAGTCTTTAAAAGTGCATTAAATGCCTGCGTTGTTACCATATGCACTTCGTCTATTATATATACTTTTTTGCGAGCAACCGCCGGCAGAAACATTACGTCATCAATTATATCACGTATGTTTTCGACCTTGTTTCGAGATGCACCGTCAAGCTCGACAACATCTACAATCGACTCATCCATTATTCCGCGGCAAACATCGCATTCGTTGCACGGATTTCCGTCTTTGGGGTTTAAACAGTTAACCGCTCTTGCAAGAATTTTTGCCGTAGAGGTTTTACCCGTTCCGCGCGTTCCGCAAAACAGATATGCGTGTGCCAGCTTGTTGTTTATTATTTCATTTTTTAAGGTTTTTGTTATATGCTCCTGCCCCACCACATCATCGAACGTAAGCGGACGCCATTTTCTGTAAAGAGCCTGATATGCCAAGCTGCACACCTCCTTAAAACACGAATAAGCATAAATATTAAAAAAAGCTGTACAAAATACAGCCGCAAAGGTTCACACCGGGTGGGCCTGCATCACACTCAAGATTCCGTTTATCGCTGCTTGGTTCCCCACCTGACGAGGTTCGCGGGCTCAAGTTGCGCAGGACCCGGCAGACAGCACAAAAGTGCTGAACAAAAATATTATAGCATAATTATTTAAAACTTTCAACTGTTTTTTTATAAACAACCTCTATTTTTTATTGACAACAAATTTTTATACAGTTAAAATAAGTATATGAGGTGAGTTTTATGGCAAATTTTAAAACAAACGCAATGCGTATAATCGAAAAAGAGAAGATTCCTTATAATTCTTATACCTATGATGCAGGTGACGGAGCAATTGACGGTGTTTCGGTTGCACATAAAATGGGACAGGATGAAAAAAAGGTATATAAAACTTTGGTAACAAAAGGAACGGGGCGAGATTATTATGTTTTTGTTATTCCCGTTGCCAAAGAGCTGGATTTAAAAGCCTGCGCACGCTCGGTGGGAGAAAAGTCAGTCGAAATGATAAAGGTCAGCGAAATTAACAAGGTTACCGGCTACATTCGCGGCGGTTGCTCGCCCATAGGAATGAAAAAGGATTATAAAACTGTTATAGATTCGTCGTGCTTATCTCTTGAAACAATGATTTTTTCGGGCGGAAAAATAGGCTTTCAAGTCGAAATGTCACCCGATGCGCTGATTCGTTTAATAAATGCAGATACAGCAGATATTACGGCATAAAAAAACAGGCAGTAAAAACATTTAGTTTTTACTGCCCGTTTTTTATCTTGCGATATTAACCTGCTCAGCTGTAGTCAGCGGAGTTAAATTGTCGTATGTACCCCATAAGAAAAGCTTTACATACGATGCAGATTTAACATCTTTAAATACAATTTTTACAATTTCGAACTCTTCATTAGATGGAACAATCATTAAATCGAGCATTTTTCCGTTTTTATCATATATAGCAACGGGCATATATTTTTTTGCTGTAGAGCCGTTTGCTTTTGCGGTTACTACTATATTTCCTTCTATTGCCTGTGCTGTTGCAGAAAGCTTGCTTGCCTCTTCTTCATTTATCTCTGCCGGCTCGAAATCTATTGAATATTTTTCTGCATATTCATCTACACCCGAGCCTTCTAAGCCATATACCGTAAGCATATCACAGCCGGTGAAAACATTACTGTTTGCAAATTTAACCTTTTTGCCGGGAATTGTTAAATCAACAAGATTACTGCAATTATAAAATGCATCTGCATATATTGTTTTTACTCCGCTGTTTAACGTAATGTTGTCTAACGTGCTGCAATTATAAAATGC
>JAZOBB010000007.1:0-7482 GCA_045595745.1 Clostridia bacterium
GCACCACCGCCTGCTAAAGAATACATAACAAAAAGTATCTTTTTTTTCATTTTATTGCCCCCTCTTTTTTAGTAAGAACAAATTTTTTCAGTAAATAGCTTATAACGATTATATATACAGTATATCGCATTTTAACAGACATAAGTGCCATTTCTGCTCTTGCCAAAAAAGCTGCATAACCTAATAAATATAAAATGGCCGATGCCAAAAAATAGTTTTTTTGCGATAAATACTTAGCCGTTAGCCGTTCGCACGATACCCAAATAGCACCAAAGGCAAAACCACCCAAAAAGCTGAATGCACCAAAGTTATAAATCATTTCGCCGATAATCGAAAATCCCCAGCCCGATTCTGAGCCGTTAAATTCAGTTACCCACGTACTTAAAGCAGGAATGTCGGGTGCTGAAATAAAAAGCTCAATAATCTGAACGGGCAAAAATCCTTTTAAAAAGTAATAAATCATGGTGTGACCCTCTTCGATTGAGCCTAAATCGAGAGCCGACATGGTCGAAAGAGAAGTTCTTGCGCTTCCGCCCATTTCCATTAAAATATTAACCATCGATTTAATTACTGAGCTGCCGTAAATTCTTTTAAGCACTTCCATATCTATTCTGTTTAAAGAGTAGTTTCGAAGTTCCGTAAAGCCTGAAAAGATATATAACACTAAAAATCCGAGCAAAATATGCCAGAACTTTATTTGTACTTTTTTCTTCTGTGTTAAAAAGCTTACTGCAATAAATCCAACCAAAACCGGAATGGTGTTAGAGCGCGAACCGATAAACACCGCCATAATAGCTATAGCCGCCATTATTATAACTGCCATTTTCTTTTTCCAGCCCGTGCGGGTCATTAAATACATAAAGCCGTACACGTGATAAATATATGTTAAAATGGTATTTGCACCCTCGCGGCTTTCGTAGTAATAATCGCCGTATGACATTTGCGCTCTTTTTGAAAGCTCGCCTAAATATACAACAAAAATGCTAAGGCAGATAACTATAAATAATATATCTGCAAATTTTATTTGGTCTGAGTCTTTAGTCTCCGGCGTTTCAAGCCTTATGCTTTCAAGCCCCTTTGACGAACCCTTAAAAAGCAAATATCCGCACACCGCAAATATTATAATTGCACCTTGCTGAGCCAACATTTCGGCAATTAAATCATCTGTGTAGTGCACGTATATATTAATATCTGAGCTGTGCGGCAAATGCAAAAGCTCAACTAAGGTCTGACCGGCATTCGAGAAAAAACAATATGCCAAAAAGAATATAAACGGAACAATTTTAAAGTTATTAACCCTTAAAACCGCAATAATCGAAACGATATAAACAAGAATGAGCATAGTGCCGTTTACCGTAACCTTGCCTATTAATGTATAGCTGTCTACAATCAGCCACACAGCACCGATAAGAACAAGCGCAACAATTCCCATTGTTCTTGCAAGTCCGTTGTACAATTTATTCTCGTTCACAGTTTTCGCCACCTTGTTTAAAGTTATCGTTTGATTTTAAAAAATTACTTTTTCTATGTATGAGAGCCACTGCTCAGCAATACTTTTGCGGCTAAGTGTTTCTTTAATTTTTGCCGCATTATTTCCTATAGTTTTTGCAAGTTCTGCATTCGATGCAACTTCGCACATTGCGTCTTTTAATGCTTTTTCATCTTTACACGGCACCAAAATACCGTTTACTCTGTCATCAATTAATGCTTTTGCCCCGCCGCCAACGCAGTCTGTTGATACACACGGCAAGCCGATTGCCATAGCCTCGGCTAAAACGTTTGGCATTCCCTCGTAGTCAGAGGATAAAACAAACATTTCAGATTTTGACATTTCGCAAAGCAGAGTTTTGGTTGTGCCGGGCAAAAGTACCTTGTCAGTTAAATTAAGCTCTTTTATAAGATTTTCTAAATTATTTTGCTCTTCACCCTTGCCGTAAATTACGAGCTTATAATCAGGATGTTCTTTTATAAATCCGCTAAATGCTTTTATTAAAAGAGCATGGTTTTTTTGCTTGGTCATTCTTCCTGCCGTAACGATGATTTTTTCAGCTTCGGTGCTTTTTTCGGGAATATTATCTACAAGTGGATTAAATATTACCGCAGACCTGTCCTGAATTTTTTTATCAAAAAACTCTTTTGCCGTCTCGGTCTGAAAAACAAATCCCTCGCAAAGCGGATAGAGTAAACTGCGCAACTTTGCCGTTACACCGGTAATCGCTCCGGGATAAATTCTTTCAGAAACAATAAGCGGAGTGCGAACACCCAATAAAGATGCACTTGCCAAAACATTATTAAGCGTCATAAACGAAATTAAAACATCGGGCTTTAACTCTTTTACCAATTTACGCAATTTAATGCATCGTGCCAAAAGACGCACACCGGGAATTTTGCAGTTTGTTTTTGTAGCCTTAATTTTAACATCAGGATGCAGCGGATAGCCGCATTCTGTACTTTCTTGCGTTATGATTGTCACATCTATTCCCCTTTGGGCAAACTCGGATGCTAAAACACAAATTACACGTTCAGCTCCACCCGAAAGAGAAATTTTATTAACCGAAAAACAAACCTTGTTGATTTTTTTATTTTCCATATTTAACAACTTCCTTAAAGTATTCGTGCCACATTGTGCAAATGCGGCTTAAGCTGTAATCTTCTCTGATTTTAAATGCCTTATCCCCCATCGCTTTCGCGGTTTCGGGATTATCAAGCATATATTTAATGCTTTCTTTTAAGGCAGCTTTATCATTAACACCGATTAAAATGCCGTTTTCTTTATTTTTAATAAGTGCTTTAGGACCGCCGCAGGGGCAATCTGTCGAAATACACGGAAGACCTAATGCCATTGCCTCCATAAGTGCGTTTGGCATTCCCTCAAAATCTGACGGAAGGATAAACAGGCTATCTTTATATATTTCGTTTAAAACATCCCGCGTCGCACCGGGCAAATTTACTTTATCTGCCACGCCAAGACTGTCAGTCAGGCTTTTTAAGGCATCTTTTTCAGGACCTTCGCCCCAGATTACCAACTTATAGTCGGGATATTTTTCGCAAACCTCGGCAAATGCCTCAATCAACATTTTTTGATTTTTCTGTGTATTTAACCTGCCAACTGTAACAATGGTCTTATTTCTTTCGCCGTCAAACGGCTTTTCGGGCATTTTTTCGGTATTAAATAAAGGATTCGGAATAACCTTTGACCTTTTTGCAAGCTTGGGTCCGTAAAAATCCTGAGCATCGACAGTTTGAAAAACAAATGCCGATGCAGTTTTCATAAAAAGTCTCGAAACAATTTTAACGATTTTTTTGCCCGCAAAATGTGCAGGGTCATTTCTTTCGGATATTATGTGTTTAACACCTATTCCAATACACGCGGGAACAGTGTAGATAGAGAGTGGAACACCCATACTTAAAACAATATCGGGCTTTTGCTCTTTAATTTTTGCCTTAAGCTGACCTATAATATTGCCTTTTTTCAGCACAGAAAAGTTCATTTTTTGCATATCATAGGTTTTTTGCTGAGTCTCTGACAGTGCGACAATGTGCACCGTAGAGTCTGTATTAGTGTTTATCCATTCTGCTAAATTCATTGCAACCTTTTGCGCCCCGCCCATAGACGGATTGCTGATAACAACCATAATATGCATACTCATTCTCCTTTTTTATACTTCGGCATAGTCTTTAAAAAAGTCGGTTCTTCTTTTTATCAAGGTATCTCTTTCGTACTTTTTGGCTTCGTTATAGTTTTCTTCTGCCAGCTTTTTCATTCTTTCTTTATCCTTAATCATATCGGATAAAAGCTTTGCAATTTCTTCAGGCTCTTTTTTAGAGTTAGAGAACACGCACGAAGGATTAATAAGCTCGGGAATACCGGCTGTTTTTGCACCTAAGCAGGGAAGAGCTCGGCTCATCGCCTCAATTACTGAGCGTGGCAAACCCTCCTGTCTGCTGGGCTGGATATAAAAATCAATATTGGTGAGCCACTCAAAAACCTTGTCATGCGAGAGCTGACCCACTATATTTACATACTCTTCAACACCGCACTCGCGGGCTACATTTTTTAAATGCTCACCGCTACCGCCGCCGATACACTGATATTCAAAGCAGGTAATGCCCTGCTCTTTTAACTTACCGAGTGCCTCGATAACATATTGCTGACCCTTGTATAAAACATCGAGTGCCGCTGCTGTACCAATAACATATTTGGTATCGTCGCCATAGCCGTCAATTTTAGCAAATCTTTTTTGCAAAGCATCACTCTCACACGGCTGAAGCTCTACGTTTGAGCATGGTATAGTTTTGCCGTTTGTAGGATATCTGCCCTGCAAAAACTCATTGGTAACATAAAGCACGTGCGAAGCTGTTTTAATTCTTTTTTTCATCATATATGTAGCAAACGGAGCTGCGAGCTTACCCTTTAGGCTATAGTTCCAGTATGCATCCCACGGGCAGCCGACAACCTCGATTAAATACTTTTTATTTAACTTTTTACAGCAATCAACCGCATGGTTTCCGATTGTGCTGGGAAGGCGAATGAACACTAAGTCTGCAGTTTTAATTCGCTCTGTCAGTATTTTTTTAACCTTTGCTGTATCCTTAATCATTCCGCTTACAGAGGCTAAATTAGGGCATTCGGTTACACTTATATCAGGATTTGTAAGCTGCGACATTTTTCCTTTAATATCATCGCTTTTAACATTTTTAACTCTTATAAGCAATTCTAATTTGTCACAAACCTTAAAATATCTTTCAAACATACGGTCATTTAGTACAATATCATAATAAAGTCCGTTCTCGTCTTTTTTTAAAGGTCCGTCATAACAAAATAATGCCTTCATTTTTTCCTCCTTGAGAATATTATTTGTTTAAGATGTTTTCATAAATATCTTTTACGCATTTTGCCGTAACACTTATATCAAGCATTTCTTCGGTCAGCTTGCTGCCTTTTTGAGCCATTTGTCTTGCCTCGTCAAGGTTATCGGTCATATAGCAAATAGCCTCGCAAAGCTTTTGCGGATTTTTTGCCTCGGTTAAATACCCTGTTTCTAAGTGACGCACGATATCAGGAAATCCGCCAATGTTCGTTGCAATGGTCGGAACACCAAGAGCCAGACTTTCTGCCGCACCGCCTAGGTTTTCGCTGTGTGAAGGATGCACGGCTATATCTATCTCGGGATATATTTTCTTAATATCATTTCGGTATCCGGTAAATATCACCTTGTCGCCAAGCTTATTTTTAGCATAACTGATAACCTCTTGTTCATACTGCTCCGAGCCATCCCATGCGTTACCTATAATCATCGGACGAATTTTAGGATTTTTCTCAATTGCCAGGCTTACAGCATCTATAAAATCCTCGTGACCTTTTAAGCCCCGGGTCTGACCCATATGCTTTTTGGGTTTGTAAAAATAACTGACCATAGCAACCAAAGTCTCGTCATCTGCAATATTATACTGCCTGCGCAGAGAGCCATCGGGCTCTTCGGCACGTATTGTTTCAGCATTTCCGTAATATGCCAGGTAAACCCGTTTTTCATCTATTCCTTTTTCTTTGTAAATATCGCAGGTTTTAATGCAGGCACCTGCCCAATAGTCATCGCGGGTAGATACGCGTCTTTCTGCGAAATTAAAAACGGGACTTTCTAAATGAAGCGGCCCCGGAACCTGAAACAGCCTCGGTATATGTACACCTCTTAATGCCAAACGTCCCATAATTACATTTGTTACAAAGTGAAGATGTATTAAATCGGGAGCTATTTCTTTTACTTGTTTTTTTATTTCTTTTACTCTTTTAAAGAAGAGCCACGGCTTAGACAGGGGCAAAGACCAATCGCCGCGCACGACCGTCATACCGGATTCTTTATATTTTTGTGCATAGCCATCATTTTCATCGGGAAGTACGGTAATAACCTCTACACCATTTTGGCATAGCCAGTTAGCCTGATTATATGCCCAAGCCGCACCGCGATTTGTTTTAACTACCTGTAAAATACGCATAAAATCCCCTTCTTTCGCCATCAGAGCTTTTTTATAAATTTTGCAGGAACACCTACATACACACCGCTGTCGTTAATATCGTTTACTACGACCGCACCTGCACCAATCATACAATCTGAGCAAATATTTATATTATTAATTACCGTTGCACCTGCACCAATCCACGTATGACTGTCAACCTTAACCGTTCCGCACAAATGTGAACCCACAGACACGTGACAAAAATCTGCCACTTTGCAATCGTGGTCAACCGAGCTTGAGGTGTTAATAATAACACCATCGCCGATAAAAGTGTCGGGATTAATAACCGCACCTGCCATCACTACTGTTCCGCGCCCGATTTGAACGTTTTGAGCAACAACTGCATTCGGATGAATTAAGGTTGCAATTTCAGCCCCATTTGCAACCAGGTCGCAAAGTATTTTTTCGCGCACACGGCTATTGCCGATTGCCACAAAAAACTCGGCTTCGTTTATGTATTTTTTAAAATCAGATGCTTTGCCGACCACCAAAGGATTATTAAGACCTGCATCATCTAAAAAACCGATGTCATTATAGCCGCATTTTGCCGCTATATCAAAAACAACCTTTCCGTGACCGCCTGCACCGATAATTAAAAGACGTTTTTTATTCATTAAGCATTTACTTCCTCATTATTTACTGTTGGCGTACCTGTAAATTCCTCCATCGTTACAGATGCCGCCGAGCTGATTCCCTCTTCTTTTACAAATGCCTTCCACACGGTTAAAAATATAATTTTTACATCGCCTAAAAATGTGATATTATCTATATATTTTATATCTAAGTCAAATTTTTCTTCCCAGCTTATTGCGTTTCTGCCGCTTATCTGCGCCAAGCCCGAAAGACCGGGACGAACCTCGTGTCTGCGCCTTTGGGTTTCGTTATATAAAGGCAGATATCTGACTAAAAGCGGTCTGGGGCCAACTACACTCATATCTCCCTTTAGGATATTAAACACCTCAGGCAGCTCGTCAAGGCTGGTTTTTCTGAGCAGCTTGCCGAACTTGGTAAGTCTTACCTCGTCTGGCAAAAGCTCGCCGTTTTCATCACGCTTATCTGTCATAGTTCTGAATTTGTAAAGTTTAAATATTTTCTCGTCTTTACCCGGTCTGTCCTGCGTAAACAGAATCGGCGAACCCAGCTTTATACGAACTAAAATCGCCACGATGATATAAAGCCACGAAAAAACGGTAATCGCAGCAAGTGCACAAACAACGTCAATCATTCTTTTTATATAACGTCGATACACTAAAAGCACCCCTTTATAATTTCAATGATTATATCTTGTTCTTCGGGTGTCATATTAATATCCGATGGCAAGCACAGACCGCGGTTAAAGATATCTGCACCTACATCTATGACCTTGCCTGTATCTATGTATGCGTTTGTCTGGCATCTGCCGTCGCCCTTTGCGGTAACAAACGGATTCATTCTGTAAATCGGCTGCATATGCATAGGCTTCCAAAT
>JAZOBB010000008.1:0-2261 GCA_045595745.1 Clostridia bacterium
CAGTATGTTGACCTTGCCGGCAATCCGACATATGAAACTGCATTTAACCCGAATGGCTCTGTTTGCGCTATTGAGGGCATTACAAGTCCGTGCGGAAGAGTTTTGGGTAAAATGGCACATTCTGAGCGCAGAGGCAACAGCGTAGCACAAAACGTATTTGGAAATCAGGATCAGAAAATATTTGAATCAGGTGTACGTTACTTTAAGGATTGATTTTTATATGATTAAAAACACTGAGCAAATTTTAAAAGCAGCAGAATATATTAAAAATATTATAAAATCTGTGCCCGAAACAGCTTTAGTTTTGGGCACAGGCTTAGGATATTTTGCAGACTTTTTAGAAAACAAACAGATAATTCCTTATAAAGAAATTCCTAATTTTCCTGTTTCGACAGCACCCGACCATTTAGGTCAGCTGGTGGTTGGAAATATCGGAGAAAAGCCTGTTATGATTATGCAAGGTCGCATTCATTATTATGAAGGCTATTCTATGGATGAGGTAGTTTTTCCCATTCGAGTGATGAAGGTATTAGGAATTAAAAATCTGTTTTTAACAAATGCCGTAGGCTCTGTAAATCTTGATTACAGAGTTGGCGATTTGGTTATATTAAACGACCACATCAAGTTTTTTAACGATTCACCGCTAAGAGGTGAAAATATTGATAGCTTTGGACCACGCTTCAATGATATGAGCGATGCTTACACCAAAGAACTGCGCGAAATAGCAAAAACTATTGCGAAAAGCGAGAACATCCCAATTCGCGAAGGAGTCTACAGCTATATGCCCGGTCCAAGCTTTGAAACTCCTGCAGAAATCAGAATGCTTCGCACACTTGGAGCAGATGTTGTCGGAATGTCAACTGTTCCCGAGGTTCTTTGCGCGGCACACGCAGGAATGAAAATTTTTGCAGTTTCGTTTGTGACAAATTTAGCGGCAGGAATTTTAGACGAAATAAAAGAGCTTGAATATACAGATGACAGTAAAGATAATTTTAATCGATTAATTAAAGGTATGATATCTCAAGTTTAATTTATGGCTTTACTTGGAGGGTTAAATGAACCGATTGGACAAAATCAGGAATTTTTCTATTATTGCACACATTGACCACGGAAAATCAACACTCGCTGACCGTCTTTTAGAAAAAACGGGTGTTTTAACCGAGCGCGAAATGGAGTCACAGGTTTTAGATAATATGGATTTAGAGCGCGAGCGCGGAATAACAATCAAGGCTCGTGCGGTTCGTCTGCGCTATAGGGCATCAGATGGTGAGGAATATATTTTAAATCTTATCGACACACCGGGACACGTGGACTTTAACTACGAGGTTTCTCGTAGCTTGGCGGCTTGTGAAGGCGCAATTTTAATTGTGGATGCAGCACAGGGAATAGAAGCGCAAACCCTTGCAAACACATATTTAGCACTCGACCACGACCTTGAAATTATGCCGGTAATAAACAAAATTGATCTTCCGGCAGCAAGACCTGACGAGGTTGTTGATGAAATAGAAAATATAATAGGTATACCGGCAGAAGATGCCCCCAGAATTTCGGCTAAAAACGGAATAGGCATCGAAGATGTGTTAGAGCAGATAGTAAAAGTCATTCCGCCACCTACAGGTGATGAAAATGCTCCGCTTAAAGCTCTTATTTTCGACAGCTTTTATGATTCTTACAAAGGTGTTATTATTTATTTCAGAGTTAAAGAAGGCAAAATTAAGGCGGGGGATACAATTCATCTTATGGCAACCGGCAAGGATTTTGATGTTGTCGAGGTTGGATATTTGCATCCGTCGGGTTTCTTAAAATCTGATGAGCTTTTAGCCGGAGAGGTTGGATATTTAACAGCAAGTATTAAAAATGTTTCTGATACCCGTGTTGGTGATACGATTACACTTAAAGAAAATCCGGCAAAAGAGGCTCTTGCAGGATATAAGCAGGTAAACCCCATGGTTTTCTGCGGTATTTATCCGGCAGACGGTGCCCGTTATGATGATTTGCGTGATGCGTTAGCTAAACTTCAGCTTAACGATGCAGCTTTAGTTTACGAGCCTGAAACCTCTGTTGCTTTGGGCTTCGGCTTCAGATGCGGATTTTTAGGTCTTTTGCATATGGAGATTATTCAGGAACGCTTAGAGCGAGAATATAATTTAGACTTGGTAACAACGGCTCCCAGTGTTATATACAAGGTTATGAAAACCAACGGAGAGCTTTTAGAAATATCTAATCCTACTAATCTTCCTGACGGCAGCGAAACGCAGTAT
>JAZOBB010000009.1:0-18904 GCA_045595745.1 Clostridia bacterium
TTTTCAATATATGAAATTGCCTTTTTAACTGTATCTGCCTTGTTTTTATCTAAAAAGGTAGGAATTGGTACACCTTTTTCTAAATTTATTTTGCAAATTAAAACCAATAAAGAAAGAAGCTGCGACAAAATGTTTATTTCATAAAAGCTTTTATGTTCTTTGTAGTATGCTACCATTTGATTAAAGCAATTTTTAACATCGGCATTATCTATAGCCTGCCACGTACAGAGCTCGTCATTTATTAAATTCAGTTTATCATAAAAACTTTCATCTAAAACCAGATTATGATATATCGCCTGTTCGCTCTTTATTTTTATACTGCATAATGAATCGGGCGGCACAACGGCAATTTCGCCTGCTTTTACAAATATTTCTTTTGCGTCAACGGTAATTGCCGCATCCCCGAATACAAAATAAAACAGCTCTAAATGCTTATTGATATGTATTAAATCAGATGTATTTTCTTTCGTTACTTTAATATTAAAATTAAATTCTAAAGGAAATTTGTTATCTTGGCTGTTGTGCATATTATATGTGCCTTTCTTTTTGGTATAATTTTAACTTTTAAAATTTGATGCCTTAAAACTGTGCGGCGTAACTCCTGTTATTCTTTTAAACACTTTCGAAAAGTAACTTCTGTCGTCATAGCCCACTGCCAAACTCACGTTGACCAAATCTGCATCTTTTTCTAAAAGCATTTGCTTTGCGCGAGATACTCTTATACTGTTTAAATATCCGTTAAAATTCTGACCCGTTTTTTCTTTGAAAATTCTGCTTAAATATGATGGACTTAAATAAACGTGTGCTGCCACAGATTCGAGTGTAATTTTATTCATATAATTATTTCTTATGTATTCTGTCGCTTTTTGTATTACCTCATCATACTTGCCCGATGTATCTTTAAGCACCGCATCTGCAAATGTCTGTGAAATTTCAAAAATGAACAAGCCTATTTCATCGGACTTAGTGCACTTTAACAACTTTATAATACAACTGTTTATGCTATCAGCAAAAACCGTACTCTCTGTATATTCTGCTGCTATTTGACCTAACATAATAACAAACTCAATGCATAAGTCTTTAAGGTCTGCCTTGTTTTTTGCATTATCGCTAATAATTTTATTTGCACACTTTTTTACGACAGAGCAAATTTTATCTCTGTCAGCATTGGCAATTGCCTCTAGAATTTCTTTTTCAAGCTCATAAAAGCAATGCTTTTGCTCAGTTTGAGTTATGCCCGAAATAATCATACTAAGCATTTCGGCAACCGCGCCTATTTTACCTGCTGATATATCGGATAATGATAAAACATTATTTAAAATTTCGCTACCTAACGAGGCGGGTATATTAAATCTTTTTAAAAAGTCTTTTACCGCACTTTCTTTAGACGGACCAACAGCAATAGGCCCGCTGATTGCAACCGCTATAGGCTCAGACTTATATGTAACAGGAACTGCAAAATGCAAAAATCCACACGGACATACAAAAATTCTTTTTGCATCGCACGAAGTCTTGCTCAATTTATTAAGCATTACATTATCCGAGCAGGATAAATTAAATTTGCCTCTCTCTTTTGCAAGACGGCAACACCTGCATACAGGGATTTTTTCACCGCTATTTTGCACAACAGATACATCAATTTGCGTTGCAAATTTAAATAGCTTTACCGCCTGTGATATACTTTCCAAAACCTTGGTTTTTTCGCTATCCATTATGCTCCTCCTCCCTGCTTAATTAACTAGAATTTGTTATATTATACCATTAAATTCCATTTTTTTCAAGTAGGTAATTTCTTAATGTTTACAATTTATACATTGATTTTGATTTTTTACTGTGATAGACTAATATTTAAACAAATTGGAGGTGCACGTGTGAAAAGAATAATCAGATTTTTAAAGCCTTATGCGGGCTGTTTTGTTTTAGCCTTTATACTTATTGCAACTCGTGTTTCATGCGAGCTTTCTTTGCCTAATATGATGTCTAACATCGTAGATAACGGAATAGCTAGCGGCGATATTGGATACATTTTAAAAACGGGCGGAATTATGCTGATTTTAGCCCTCATTTCCACTTCTGCAATAGTTTTGATGGACTTTTTCGGTGCAAAAATTTCTGCCGGCTTTGCCCGCGATGTAAGAAAAAGTGTTTTTCACAAGGTTCAAAGCTTTTCAAGCGCAGAATTTAACAAGCTGGGTGCTTCGTCCTTAATAACAAGAACTATTAACGATATAACCCAGCTTCAGAATTTTTTGACTATGTTCACACGAATAATTATGATGTGCCCTATGTTTATGCTCGGTTCGATTTTTCTGGCATTTTCAAAGGATGTCACAATGGCAATAATTTTTCTTTCTTTAGTTCCTTTTTTACTTGCAATTATTATCGCAGTATCAAAGTTTACGATTCCTCTTTCGAAAATTATTCAAGAAAAGGTCGATAAGATTAATCTTATTATTCGCGAAAAGCTTACGGGCATTCGTGTTATTCGTGCTTTTAACAAAGATAAATACGAACAAAAACGTTTTGATGTTGCAAATAATGACCTTACAAATGTAATGATAAAGCTACAAAAAATTTCATCCGTAATGATGCCTGCTATGAGCTTGATATTAAACTGCGGAACAATTGCAATCGTATGGATAGGCTCACACCGAATACAGTCAGGTGCCCTTCAGGTAGGCGATATGATGGCTGTTCTTCAGTATGTTATGCACATAATGATGTCTTTAATGATGCTTTCGATGATATTTATTATGTATCCGAGAGCCGCAGCATCAGCAAGCCGAATAGCCGAAATATTAAATACCGAGCCGGTAATTACCGACCCTGAAATCACAAAAAACAGTCAGTCTGCAAAAGGCGAGGTTGAGTTTAAAAACGTTAGCTTTTATTATGAAAATTCTGACGATGCGGCACTTAAAGATATATCGTTTATAGCTAAACCCGGTCAGACCACAGCCATAATAGGAAGTACAGGAAGCGGAAAGTCAACACTTATAAATCTTATTCCTCGTCTTTATGATGCAACCGAGGGTCAGATTTTAGTAGACGGAATTGATGTAAAGGATTTTTCTCAGCACGAATTAAGAGAAAAAATAGGCTTTGTTCCTCAAAAAGCAATATTGTTTTCGGGAACGATAAAATCTAATATCCTGTGGGGAAAAGAAGATGCAACCGATGCCAAAATCGCAGAAGCTGCCGAAATTGCACAGGCAACTGATTTTATTACCGCAAAGGAAGACGGCTTTAATTCGCACATAGCTCAGGGCGGAACGAATGTATCGGGAGGACAAAAACAACGTCTGGCAATAGCACGTGCAGTTGTTAAAAAACCTGAAATTTATATATTTGATGACAGCTTTTCGGCACTTGACTTTAAGACCGATGCCAATCTTCGCGCGGCTTTATCAAAGCACACGCAAAACAGCACGGTAATTATAGTTGCGCAACGCGTTTCAACAATTATGAATGCCGACCTTATTTTGGTAATGGACGAAGGCAAATTGGTCGGAAGCGGTACACATTCTGAGCTTTTTGAATCTTGCGAGGTATACCGAGAAATCGTGTTGTCTCAGCTTACAAAGGAGGAGATGGCATGAGTATGCAAAGGGGACCTGTGGGTCCGGGAGGAGGACACGGCAGACGCGGTGTCGTAATGGCAGGAGCAAAAGCAAAGGATTTTAAAGGCACATTAAAACGTCTTTTGATTTATTTAAAGCCCTATAGAATCGGAGCTTTTGCTATGATTCTTTTTGTGCTTTTAGCTACACTTTTTCATACTTTAGCTCCCAAAATTTTAGGTGATGCAACAACAACTATATACGACGGTGTAACAAACGGAACAGGCATAGACTTTAACAAGGTTTTTAATATTCTGCTCACCTTGGGCGGTGCATATCTGTTGTGGGGAATTTTTACCTATTTACAGCAGATTATAATGTCAACCGTGGCTCAAAAAACAATGTATAGTCTTCGTCGTGACGTAGATAAAAAACTATCTGTGTTGCCGCTTAAGTATTTCGATTCTCAGACCTACGGTGAAATTTTAAGCCGCGTAACAAATGATGTAGACACTATTTCAAACTCATTGCAGCAAAGCTTAACTCAGGTTGTTACCTCGGTAATTACTTTAGTAATGTTACTCGTTATGATGCTTACAGTAAGTCCTGCGCTGACATTAATCGCACTGGGAACACTTCCCTTTTCAGCGATAATATCAACAACAGTTGTTAAAAAAACACAGAAATATTTTAAAGGTCAGCAAAAAGCAATAGGACAGCTTAACGGGCACATCGAGGAAATGTACGGCGGACATAATATTGTAAAGCTTTTCGGACGCGAAAAAGAAGTAACCGACAAATTTGATAAAATAAACGAAGAGCTGCACAAAAACAACCGTACCGCTATTTTTGCATCATCAATAATGATGCCCCTTACCTCGCTGGTGGGTAACATTGGATATGTTATTTTATGTGTTGTCGGCGGAATTATGGTGGCAAACGGCGCGATTGTAATAGGCGGTGTTCAGGCATTTATTCAGTATTTAAGGCAGTTTAATCAGCCTATAAGTCAGATTGCGAATATTGCAAACATACTACAGTCAACAGTTGCGGCAGCCGAAAGAGTTTTTCAGTTGCTTGACGAAGATGAGCAGATTCCTGAAACCGCTACCCCAAAAACACTGGCACACGTAGACGGCAGTGTAGCATTTAAAAATGTTAAGTTCGGATACTCTGATGATAAAATATTGATTAAAAACCTTAATCTTGAAATAAACAGCGGTGATACTATTGCTATTGTAGGTCCTACCGGTGCAGGAAAAACCACACTTGTAAATCTTTTGATGCGTTTTTATGAGTTAAATGCTGGCAGCATTTTAGTTGATAGGGTTAATACCACAGACTTTTCAAGAGAATATTTAAGAAATATTTTCGGAATGGTGCTTCAGGATACCTGGCTGTTTCAGGGAACAATTAAAGAAAATCTTGCATATGGTAAGGAAAATGCGACCGACGAAGAAATTATTTCGGCAGCAAAAGCCGCACACGCACACAGCTTTATTAAGCAGCTGCCAGGCGGATATGATTTTGTTTTAAATGAAGAAGCATCTAACATATCCCAAGGGCAAAAACAGCTTTTAACCATTGCCAGAGCTATTTTAAAGGACCCCGAGATTTTAATTTTAGACGAAGCAACAAGCTCGGTTGACACAAGAACTGAAGTTTTGATTCAACGTGCGATGAATAACTTAATGGCAAACCGAACGAGCTTTGTTATTGCTCACAGGCTTTCTACAATACGTGATGCAACCAAGATTTTGGTTATGCGCGACGGTGATATCGTCGAGCAAGGAAATCACGAATCGCTAATGGCACAAAACGGATTTTATGCTAATTTATATAACAGTCAATTTGCTGAAAATAACGTATCTGTATAAAAAATAAAAGGTTGCTATGCGGAGTGTTCTTAAGGATAGTTAATAAATCAAAAGCCGAGTTTGCCTAGCATGGCAAACTCGGCTTTTATCAAGGCTTCTCCTTGAGGAGAAGCTGTCACAAAGTGACTGATGAGGTGTAGGTTGCGAAGCAGCCGTTATATTTTTTTCTTCCACCTCATCCGGCAAAACCTATGGTTTTGCCACCTTCCCCTCAAGGGGAAGGCTTTGTCACTGTCCTAGACAACTCTGCTTTTAAAAGCGACCTTTTATTTTTTACATATTTAAATTTTTCATTTCATCATACGGCAACACAATAGTAAACTTGCTGCCAACACCCTCTTCGCTGCTTACCTCGATATATCCGCCGTGTAGCTTTACGGCATCTAAAGCTATGGCAAGTCCTAAACCTGTGCCGCCTGTATCTCTTGCACGTGCCTTATCAACCCTATAAAAACGGTCAAATATTTTTTGCACCGATTCTTTAGGTATGCCTATACCGCTGTCAGCAACCGAAACAAACACATTGCCCAGGTCGCGGCTGAGCTCAACTACTACCTCGCCGCCCTCTTCGGTGTACTTTATGCTGTTATCGGCAATATTATAAATTGCCTCGACCAAGGTATCGCGCTCAATTGGCAAAATAACATCATCTTCAATCATATTAAGCGAAAATGCAATTCCTTTTTTAGCCGCTAAAGGTGCAAGCTTTTTGCAGATTTCGTTCATAACCTCTTTCATATCTGTGTGAACAAACTGCATATTAAGCTGTTTTGAATCCATCTGAGTGAGATTTAAAAGTCTTTCTATAATTCTTGTCAGTCTTTCAACCTCGTTATTCATATCGCTTAAAAATTCCTTTATAAACTCGGGGTCAGGATTCTCGGTTTGAATAAGCGAGTCTGAAAGCAATTTAATTATAGAAAGCGGTGTTTTTAGCTCGTGAGATGCATCTGAAACAAATGCCCGTCTTTTATCTTCAAGCTCTGCCAAGCGGTCAATTAAGGCATTAAATGCCAAGGCAAGCTGCCCTATTTCATCTTTTGTTGTAACCTCAACCTTTTGCAGGCTGTCTTTTGGCATATTATTTATAAACCGCGTGAGCTTTTCAACAGGTAAGGTTACAAGACTTGCCATCATAGTTGAAAAAATACCCACAACTATTATAATAAAAAATCCCAGCACCAAAATCGAGTTTCTGATATGCGTTATTACCTGCTCTGTAGAATCGCCCGAAAGCACTAAAAATACCGCCCCTACGGGTTTTGAATTTTTTATTATAGGAACCGCCGCATCGATATACCAGCTTCCGTCCTCTTTATAATAATTACCCGAATCCTTACCGTTTTTCATAAGTGCTGTTGTAATCGAGGAATTAATAAAGGTTTTTCCTTTTAAGCTAGTCAGTATATATGAATCATATATAACCGTACTTTTTGTATCCACCACGATAACACGTGAGTTTTGCTCAAGCGGCAATTGCGGAATTTTTTTAGTTATATATTCCTCGGAAAATGACTCAGATAACGCACTTGCAATGATATTTGCGCTGGTTAATACCTCAACCTTTTTTTGTTCAAAAAGATATGTATATAAGGTGTTTACCAAAAACGAGCTGAGGACTAAAAGAACAATCAAAATTATTACTATATAGGTCGAAACTATCTTCCAACGGATATTTACAAACGGCCCCCAGGCCCTGTTCCAGCTCTCTTTATCCCAATACTTTTTTATGCTCTCGGCTTGATACAGTTTAATTCTCTTTAAAATAATAACCTACCCCCCATTTAGTATGAAT
This sequence comes from Clostridia bacterium, assembly GCA_045595745.1. Lineage (GTDB taxonomy): Bacteria > Bacillota > Clostridia > UBA1381 > UBA9506 > RGIG1666. Next base: position 7,233 of record JAZOBB010000009.1, read on the forward strand.
ATAGGTCGGCTCAGCTGGGTTAGGTTCAATCTTTTCTCTAAGTCGGCGAACATGTACATCAACCGTACGCACATCGCCCGGATAATCATATCCCCAGACTATATCTAAAAGATTCTCCCTTGAATATACTTTGCCGCTGTTACATACAAATAAGTCAATAAGGTCAAATTCCTTTGCTGTTAAATCAATTGTTTTTTCGCCTATTGTTACACGTCTTAAATTATAGTCAAGCTTAATGTTGCCCATTGCAATAACAGATTCTTTAGATTGGGCAGACGCAGGTGTCATACGGCGCAGGACTGCCTTTACACGAGCTTTAAGCTCTAAAATATTAAACGGCTTTGTAAGATAGTCATCGGCTCCGTATTCTAAGCCTAAAATTTTATCCATATCCTCGTTTTTTGCCGTAAGCATAACAATAGGAACATTAGAAAACTCGCGGACTTTCTGGCACACAGATAATCCGTCTATTTTGGGGAGCATTAAATCAAGAATAATCAAGTCGATACTTTTATCGTATGCCATTTTAATCGCTTCTTCTCCGTCATATGCTGCCAAAACCGTAAAGCCCTCTTGCTCAAAATTATATTTTATGCCCTTTACCAACAGCTTTTCGTCGTCTACAATTAATATTTTCATGGCTTATGCTCCTTAAAAGTTTTTAATTAAAATGCTGCTTTTTTAAGCTCTTCAACCTTATCAAGACGTTCCCAAGGCAAATCGAGGTCGTTTCGTCCAAAATGACCATATGCCGTGGTTTGTTTGTAAATAGGTCTGCGCAGGTCGAGAGTTTTTATGATTCCTGCAGGACGCAAATCAAAATGCTCGCCGATGAGCTTTTCAATTTTTTCTTCAGGAATTTTTGCAGTACCAAAGGTATCCACTCTTACAGATACCGGCTTTGCAACACCGATTGCATATGCAACCTGAACCTCGCATTTGTCAGCTAAGCCAGCCGCAACAATGTTTTTAGCTACATATCTTGATGCATAGGCTGCACTTCGGTCAACCTTTGTCGGGTCTTTGCCCGAAAAGGCACCGCCGCCGTGACGTGCATATCCGCCATAGGTATCAACAATAATTTTTCTGCCTGTTAAGCCCGAGTCACCCTGCGGTCCGCCGATAACAAAACGTCCGGTCGGATTTATGTAAAACTTGGTATCTTCATTAACATATTCAGCCGGCAGAGTCGGCAAAATTACCTTGTTTTTAATATCTTCTCTTAACTGCTCTTGAGTAACCTCTTCGCCGTGCTGAGTTGAAACAACAACAGCATCAATCGAAACAGGCTTTCCGTTTTCATCATAAGCAACTGTTACCTGAGATTTTCCGTCAGGTCTTATGTACGGTAACTCTCCTGATTTTCTTACCTCGGAGAGTTTTTGGGTAAGCTTATGTGCCAGGCTTATTGCAAGTGGCATATATTCTTCGGTTTCGTTGCACGCATAACCGAACATCATTCCCTGGTCACCCGCACCGATAGAATCTATCTCATCCTCGCCCATTTTAGCTTCTAAGGATTTATTAACGCCCATAGCAATGTCGTCAGATTGCTTGTCAAGCGAGGTAATAACTCCGCAGGTGTCGCAGTCAAATCCGTATTTTGCGCGGTCATAGCCAATTTCTCTGACAGTTTCACGCACAATTTCGGGAATGTTTATGCTTGCTTTTGTGCTAATTTCGCCCATAACCATAACCAAACCCGTTGTAACGGCAACCTCGCAGGCTACACGTCCCATAGGGTCTTGTGCTAAAATAGCATCTAAAACAGAATCTGAAATCTTATCCGCGATTTTATCGGGATGCCCCTCTGTTACGGATTCAGATGTAAATAATCGCTTTATCACTTTTATCAAACCTCTCTGTATCTTTAATCATTTGTTTTTATATTTTATACTTCCATTATAATCGGTAAAACCATCGGCTTGCGCTTGGTTTTTGTATACAGAAAATCACTGAGACTGGATTTTAATCCATTTTTTAAGGTTGCCCAGTCATTGTGATTTTTGCTTACTGCACGTTCTAATGACTCACGTGCAATAGCTTTTGCCTCGTCCATCAAATCCTCGGATTCACGCACGTACACAAATCCGCGCGATATAACATCGGGACCGCTCAAAATAGAACCGTCCTTTTTGCTCATAGTTACTACAACAACTATAATTCCGTCTTCTGCTAGGTGTTTTCTGTCGCGCAATACAATGTTACCCACATCGCCGACACCTAAACCGTCGACCAGCACAACACCCGACGGCACACTTCCGTTTAACTTGCAACTGTTGGGTCCTAGCTCTATTACCTTACCCACATCACCCACTATTATGTTTTTAGACGGAATACCCATTTTTTCAGCAAGCAGAGCATGCTGACGCAAATGACGAAATTCGCCGTGAACGGGGATAAAATATTTCGGTTTTGTCAAAGAGAGAATAATTTTTAATTCCTCCTGACATGCGTGGCCCGATACGTGTATATTTTCGAGTGAGCGGTATACAACCTCTGCTCCCTTTTTAAACAGCTCGTTTATGACGTTTGAAATTGGCTTTTCGTTACCCGGAATCGGAGTTGCCGAAATGATTACCAAATCGCCCCTGTTAATTTCGACTTTTTTATGGTCAGAAAATGCCATTCTGGTTAAAGCTGACATCGCCTCGCCCTGACTGCCCGTTGTTATTATAACAAGCTGATTGGGACGGTATTTTTTTATTTCGTCAATGCTGATAATTACATTTTCAGGCACAGTCATATAACCTAAAAGCATTGCAACCTCTGCAACGTTTTCCATACTTCTGCCCGAAAAAGCAACCTTTCTTCCAAAGCGATATGCCGAATTTATAATTTGCTGAACACGATGTACATTAGATGCAAATGTTGCAACAATGATTCTTTGGTCGCCGTGATTTCTGAACAAGTCATCAAACGAGTTGCCCACCGTGCTTTCAGACATTGTATATCCGGGACGTTCAACATTTGTGCTCTCTGACATCAAAGCTAAAACACCTTGTTTTCCTAATTCACCAAATTTTGCAAGGTCTATCATCTGACCCTCAATCGGTGTACAGTCAACCTTAAAGTCGCCTGTATGCACAACCGTTCCTATCGGTGTATGGATTGCTAGAGCCATAGCATCGGGTATAGAATGGTTCGTGCGGATAAATTCAACACGAAAACCAGCACCAATTTTTACTATATCACCGGCACGAACACGATGAAGCTTTGTTCTGGAAAGTAAGTTGTGCTCTTTTAATTTTAACTCAACCAGACCCATAGTAAGACGAGAGCCGAAAATCGGAACATTAAGCTCTTTTAAAAAGTAGGGAATTGCACCTATATGGTCCTCGTGACCGTGAGTAAGCACTATTGCCTTTACTTTGGACTTGTTTTTTACCAAATACGAAATATCCGGAATAACCATGTCAATTCCCGGCATATCGTCGTCAGGAAAAGCCAGTCCGCAGTCCAGCACAATAATATCCCCGCCAAATTCGAAGGCCGTCATATTTTTTCCGATCTCGTTAAGGCCGCCCAGAGGGATAATTTTAAGTTTTTGATTTTTTGCCACAATACATCCTCCATTTTTTAGATTTCCGTTCATATGTCGATGCGTAAAGCATCTTAAATTAACCGCTTGTATTTTCGTTCATACTGCGGTATGTATATTCTTTTAAATATTTAAAGACATCTTTTTTATGTCATAATAATCCGATGCTATATCATTACTATTATTATACCAAAGTTTATTAAAATAATAAAGTACTTTTTAAAAATATTTTATAAAAAATATAAAATGCCGCAAGATGCTGTTGCAATATGCGACATTTTAAAAATTATTTTTTTAAAATTTCTCTTTCTTCCGGATTTTGCGGTCCGAAATCAAAAATATCACGATATGACTGCTCTGCATCAGCATTTTCGGGAAGTGTGGGTATTAAACCTGTGCATTCAGTAGAAGATGCTGTAGTTTTTAAGCCAAACTCTTCAATGCTGTCTGCCGGTGATTTTAACGGTTTTTCTTTATCGGGCATAATTTTCATCTCCTTTACACTTAGTTTAAGGAAAAAAATTAAAATTATGCTTAAAATTTATATTTTTACCACTTTCTTTTACTTTCTATAACCTTACCGCACACACGCACACGCAGTACATCCAAGCCTTTAAATTTCATAGGCGGATAATATGGATTAAACGAAATTAGCTCAATGCTTCCCTCGTCATATATAACTTTTTTAACAACACCCTCCTGACCGTCAACGACAAAAACACCTACATCGCCGCTGTCAACCGAGGTCTGCTTGCGGATTAAAAGAAAATCTCCGTCATCTATGCGAGGAGCCATACTGTCTCCACTGACTTTAAGCCAAAAATATTCTTCCTCGTTATATTTTTCATCAGCTGCCTCATAGCCTATTATATCTTCTGCCGCCAAAACTCCGTTTCCGGCACACACTCTGCCAACAACGGGTAATAAATGCCGTTTTTCAAGCGGCATCGCCTGCTGCGTATCAACTAAAGGCATTTCGCCGTATTCCATAAGACTATCGAGCGAAATATCGAACACCTTTGCTATTTTTTTTAAGGTTTCTAAGTCCGGCTCACGTCGGTTTTGCTCATACATTCCCACCGCGCTTGTCGAAATTCCGAGTTTTTTTGCCAAATCGCGCTGAGTCATTTCTCTGCCGCGCAGTTCTCGTATTTTATCACCTAACATAATCACACCTCATTTTAATGCCTTTTCTTTATAATAACACAAAGTGTGTGAAAAAACAAGTGTTTTTTACTTGAAACTAATAGTAAAAAGTTATAAAATAGTCGCATATGTATAAAATATGATATACAAATTTGAAAGGATTAGCTATGACCGAGCTTGATTTTTTAATTTTAGATGGAATAAGAAATATTTTCAGCAACTCCTTTTTTAACATTTTTATGCCTTTAATATCTTCGCTTGGAGATTTTGGCGCAATCTGGATTATATCCGCTCTTGTTCTTATGCTTTTTCCAAAATACCGCAAAAACGGCTTATATGTTCTGCTTGCACTTTTAGCAGGATTTATAATTTGCAATTTAATTTTAAAGCCTATTTTAGCAAGACCCAGACCATGCTGGATACGGCCTGATGTTCCCTTACTTATCGCGATTCCGCACGATTTTTCATTTCCTTCGGGGCATACGGTATCTTCATTTGCCGCAGCCGAAAGCCTTAGATATGCCAATAAAAAGTTCGGCTATATTGCTTATGTGTTGGCATTTTTAATCGCTTTTTCACGGTTATACTTATATGTACATTTTCCGTCAGATGTAATCGTCGGTGCTTTAATTGGATTTTTGTGCGGTTTTTATGTGCCAAGATCATTAACAAAAATACACAGTGCATAATTGCACTGTGTATTTTTGTTAATAATTATATTTTTTCTTTTTAATTGCAATATATACAATTGATAATATTGCTGCTGCAATTTCTACCGCTACAAGCGAAAGCCATATGCCGTCAATACCTAACCATATGGGCATAAGCAATACCATCGCAACCTGAAAAACAATCGTTCTTAAAAAAGAAATAATTGCCGAGGTAACTCCATCGTTTAAAGCCGTAAAAAATGCTGAGCCGAAAATAGCAAATCCCATAAACAAAAACGCGAAAGAATAGAATTTAAAAGCTCTGTATGACATAGAAAGCAGATTTTCATCATATCCCACAAACATTTTAGACAGCGGATATGCTAATAACAAAGCCAGTATGACCATTAAAACCGAAAACACGGAAATTATGTTCAGACTGCGCTTTCTGAGATTTTTTAACTCATTAAAATTTTTTGCGCCAAAATGAAAGCTGATAACAGGCGCAATACCTATGGCATAGCCTATTGATACGCCGCCGAAAATCATACCCACATACATTAAAATGCCATACGAGGCTACTCCGTCCTCCCCTGCATATTTAAGCAGTTGAATGTTATAAAGCATGCTAACAACCGCTATCGAGATGTTGCTCATCAGTTCCGATGCTCCGTTTGTGCAGGTTTTGATTAAAACCTTTCCGTCAAAATTCGTTTTGGTCAGCTTTAAAATGCTCGAATTAGGACACAAAAAGTATACAAGCGGAATAATGCCGCCAACTGCCTGGCTTATTGCCGTAGCTACTGCTGCACCAACAAGTCCCATATCAAATACACCAACCAGCAAAAAATCAAGCAGCATATTTGTCACTCCTGCCGCAACAGTGACTATTAAACCAAGCTGTGGCTTTTCTGCCGTGATAAAAAAGCTTTGAAACTCCATTTGAAGTATAAATGCAGGCAAAGCAATAAGTATAATGCGCCCATAAATCACGCAATAATCGAGTGTTATTCCATCTGCGCCCAAAAATCGTGCAACCGGTCTTAAAAATGCGATTCCTAAAACAGCAATCACCAATCCCGTTATAATTGATACGTACACAATCAACGAAAATCGTCGATTTGCTTTTTCTTTATCTCCCTCGCCCAACGTTTTGCCTACAAGAGCACTGCCGCCTGCGCCGAACATAAAGCCTACCGCTCCTAATATAATTAAAAACGGCATAATAAGGTTAACTGCCGCAAAAGGAGTTTTACCTGCATAGTTAGAAACAAAAAAACCATCAACCACACCGTAAATTGATGAAAAAATCATCATAATTATTGTGGGAAAGGTAAAAAGCAAAAGTTTTTTATATGTGAAATGCTCTGACAGTCGAATCATATTACTTCCTCCATCAATTTAGTAACATTGCAATTATAGTATGAAGTTATCTAAAAGTCAATATAATAATTTTTTATATTATAAAAAATTTGCTCTAACTTACTCACCACTTTAGGTGCTGCGTCATAGTATGTAACATAACTAATCAAAGGAGGTAAGAGTTATGGGATGCGATAAAGGTTTCTTTGGTTTCGGTGGTAACAACAGCTGCCTGTGGATAATTCTCATCATTATCCTTTTATCTTGCTGCTGCAACGACTAATTTTACCTAATGATAAAAGGGTGTGTGGCTTTTGCCACACACCCTTTTATCGTTATATTATACTTTCATTTTAGTCCATTTGCCTGTTTTAAATCGCCAAAGTGTCATAACAAATCTTATTAGCTGGTCTACTGACAAACCAATCCACGCTCCAATTAAGCCCCAGCCTAAAGGATAGCAGAAAATCCATGACAATATAGGTCTTATGGTCGTTACCGAAATCAGCATAACTAATGCTGTAAACCTTGTATCTCCTGCGCCTCTTAAACAGCCGGAATACACAACCTGAGCAATTTGAAGAAAAACAATTACCGTCATCATTCTTACAATTATGCTGCCGTAATCTAAAATAACAGCCTCATCTGTGAACAGCATAAATAATCGGTTTCCTAAAACGACAAACAGAATACTTAATATAAGCGAAAATACTACACCTATTCTCTGGCAAACCGAGCCGTAAATTCTGGCTAAATCCTCACGTTTTTCACCCAGACTCTGACCTACCAACGCGACTGATGCAACAGACAAGCCATCGCCGAGCGAAAATGATATTGTCATTATATTAATACCAATTTGATGCGCCGCAAAAGGCTTCGTGCCTAAGTTAGTGACAGTAAGAGCAAACAACAAAAAACCCACTCTTATAAAAATCTGCTCAACTAACGTACTTGAGCCGATATTTAAAATAGATGAAACTGACTGCTTGTCAAACCTTACTTTAAGATTTCCCCTCAGATTTATAAACGCTCCCTCATGCATCACAGATACAATACTCATAAAACAAGCAACTACTGTTCCACAAACCGTAGCTATTGCCGCACCCGCGACACCAAGCTTAGGAAATCCAAGCTTGCCGCCTATAAGCAGATAATTTAAAACAACATTAACAAAATTTGATGTCACATTAGTACGCATTGTAATTTTAGTGTTACCCGCACCGCGTTGTGCCGCATTGATGACAAGTGAAATCACGTTAAATATCATGCCGCCCATAATAATGCGATAATATGTTACTGCCTCGTTATGCGTGTCTGCTTCGCTGCCCATCATATGTATAATAGGGTCAGCAAAGGTAACACATATTACACTGACAGCAGCCGCAAGTATTATTGTAACGGCAAGTGCTAACTTTAAAACATTATTGGCACTTTCTGAATCGCGCTCTCCCTTTCTTCGGGCTACAATAGCCGAAACAGCGGTATTTAATGATATAAAAATCGCAAGTCCGATAAATTTTGGCTGGGTAGTTAATCCGACAGCCGCTATGGCATGTGCACCTATTGTGCCAACCATTGCAGAGTCAATTAATACAACCAAGCTGACTAAAAAGGATTCTACTATCGATGGCCACGCAATTTTAATTGCACGTGACATCAAGCTCCTTTCACTCGGAATTTCTCCCGCGCGTTCATGCCCTTTTAATATTTTATCGACATTTAAAAATGCGCTCACTGCTCTCACCCCAAAATAACGCAAGGAGCCGAAAGCTTGCACTTACGGCTCCGTATCATCATATATTATAACCAACCGCAAAGTAAACTGTTTTGCTTTTGCAATTAGCCAATTTTAATTTTATCAATTTCTTTCTGGTTAATCTGGATGTCAAATTCAGATTTGTATGAATCGATAAGCTCGTTGTATTTATCCTGCATCAAATCGTTTTTAACAGTCTGGATTGCGCTGTCATAAACCTCGCCGGATGTAGGCAGAGCATAACGTTTGATTATGTGCCAACCATAGCTTGACTCAACCAACTCGGTAATTCCGCCAACCTCAACAGAGAACGAACCCTGTGTAAACTCAGGAACCATTGTGCCCGAACCGCTTGCATCATTACCGTTTTTATCAATTACGTATCCGTCAGGAGTAGACTCCATTCCCGGATCCTCGCCGTATTGATTAATCAATGCTTCAAAGTTACTTCCTGCCTTTGCCTTTGCCAAAACTTCATCAGCTAAAAGCTTTTGTTCTGCCTTGTATATCTCTGCCTCGGCAGCAGCTGCATCTGCGTCTGTTTCTTCAGCTGCTTCAGCTGTTTCAGCTGCCTCTTCCTGCTTTGCGTTCATAATAAGAATGTGCTTAACTCTTGCGTAATCACTATTATATTTTTCGTTGACTGCCTCGTCAGCAACCTCAAGCTTTTCAGGTTCTGTAATCTGAACATCCTGCGCATACATACTTGCAAGTGTTGTTTTGGTAAGAAGATTTTTAAGACCCATTTCGCTTAAGCCGGTTGCCTCGCGAACACTGTCAATCTGTGCTTTTGTAGCCGAATCCTGAGCAGTAACCAAAGCGTTAATCTGTCCTTCTGACGCACTGTCAAGAGCCAAACCCTTTTCAGTCGCTTTGCTTGCTGCAATTTCTACACGCAGCATTTCTTCAGTTGCACGTTCTTTTGCTACATCAGTAGCCTTTTTGCCATCAATCTCACCGCTCCAGAAAGTTGCCTCATCGGTTGTGCCGCTTTCTGCAAGCATCTGCTCTTTAATGCTTTCAAGATAATATTTGTACTCTGCAACCGAAACCATGTTGCCGTTTACTGTAGCCAGCTCTTTTGAAATCTGTAATCTGCCGCATCCGCTCATTCCCAAAGCCAATGCTAAAGCCAAAACAGCTGCTGTAATTTTTTTCATCTGTTTCAATTTAAACACTCCTTTTTTATACTCACAAAATATTAAACACCATCTATTATACACTAAAATTTTCCCTTATGCAAGTCAATATAGAATTGTAACATATTTTTAATAAGTTCAAGCGGATTTTTTTGCTCCTCTTTTGATAATTTCATTGTAAGATACGGTTTATTCCCCGCAGAAAGCAAAATTCTTCCTTTATATTCGCCGATAAGTGCCGATGCTTTTTCAAAATCTATATCAGATTTATAGTAAAGTGTTACCTTTTCATCACGATATACGACCTCACTGAAGTGTGCTTCTTTTGCCATCGACTTAATATACGCGGCATCTACGAGTGCAACAACCGATGCAGGCGGCTCGCCAAAGCGGTCAATCATTTCGTCTAAGACTTCCATATAATCCTTGTCGTCCTCTAAAGACGCAATTTTTTTATACATATCAAGACGCATACTGTGATTTTTAATGTATTTAGGCGGAATATATGCCTCGACATTTACATCTAAAACCGCTGACCATACTTCTTCTTTCGGTTTTCCTGCCAGCTCGTCTACACTTTCAGACAACAGACGGCAATACATATCATAGCCAACACTGTCCATATGTCCGTGCTGTTGGTCACCTAAAATATTTCCTGCACCGCGGATTTCTAAATCGCGCATTGCAATTTTAAATCCAGAGCCGAACTCGGTAAATTCGCGTATTGCCTGAAGTCTTTTTACCGCGACTTCATTTAACACCTTCATCGGCTTATAAGTTAAATACGCAAACGCACGACGGTTAGACCGACCCACGCGACCCTTAAGCTGATAAAGCTGAGACAAGCCCATTCGGTCAGAATCTTCTATTATAATGGTATTTACGTTAGGAATGTCAAGTCCTGTTTCGATGATGGTGGTACACACCAAAACATCGATTTCGCCCTCCAGCATATCCATCATAATGTCTTCAAGCTCGTCCTCGTCCATCTGACCGTGAGCAAATCTTACCTGTGCATCAGGTATTGCCTCTGCTATTCTTCTTGCCGCCGCCTGAATAGAATCAACGCGGTTATGAAGATAATATACCTGCCCTCCACGTGACAGTTCCCGACGAATAGCATCTAAAAGAATCCCCATATTATGCTCCATTACAAAGGTCTGAACGGGATATCTTTCTTCCGGCGGTTGAGTAAGCACACTCATATCACGAATGTTTACCATTGACATATGAAGTGTTCTGGGAATCGGTGTAGCTGACAATGTTAAAACATCGACATTTGTTTTTATTTCTTTTAATCTTTCTTTGTGCTTAACTCCAAACCGTTGTTCTTCGTCAACCACCAAAAGACCTAAATCTTTAAATTCTATGTCTTTTCCGAGTAAACGGTGTGTTCCTATTACTATGTCTGTTTCGCCGCTTTTAAGCCTTGCAATAGTTTGCTTTTGCTCTTTTGCGGTACGAAAACGCGACAGCATTTCAATCTTTATGGGATAGTCCTTCATTCTTTGAACAAAGGTGTTATAGTGCTGCATCGTAAGCACAGTAGTCGGCGCAAGATATGCAACCTGCTTTGAATCCTGAACAGCCTTAAATGCCGCACGAAGAGCAACCTCGGTTTTGCCGTAGCCGACATCTCCGCACAAAAGGCGGTCCATGGGGTGCTCGCTTTCCATATCTCCTTTTACTTCATTTATGCTGCGCAGCTGGTCTTCGGTTTCTTCATACGGAAATTTTGCCTCAAACTCTCCCTGCCACGCAGTATCTTTACCGAAAGCAAAACCAACCGCCTGCTGCCTTGCGCTGTAAAGACGCAAAAGCTCTTCTGCAAGCTCTTTTGTCGATGCCTTTACCCTTGCCTTTTGCCTAGCAAATTCTGCTCCGCCCATTTTATTTAAACGAACGTGACCCTCTTTGCCGATATATTTTTGCAAAAGCTCTAACTGGTCTGTCGGAACATATAAAAAGTCGTTGCCGTTATATTTTATTTTAAGATAATCCTTGCGGCAGCCATCCACCTCTAATGTATCAAGTCCGGCATATTCGCCTATACCGTGCGTCTGGTGAACAACATAATC
>JAZOBB010000010.1:0-11039 GCA_045595745.1 Clostridia bacterium
CCCCATTTACATAGAAGAACTATTTTTACATAACCCATTTATGGGTAGTCAGTAGCAGTTGCATGGCTGGCAGGCCAATACAAAAGCACACTTGTGTGCAGCCAGTAGTATTAGGGCTATGCCCGAAAATGAAAAACCCCCGTTATACGGGGGGATATTTATTATATGAAAAATGAACGTATTTGAGTGATTATCAAGTTATGAGTCGTTTATTGACAATAAAAAAGAAAGGTTTTATAATAAAAGCAGGTGAAAGAGGAAATGTAGGGGGTATATAAAATGAATGTGGCAGAACTTAACGATCAATTTAAAAATTGTTCTTGTGGAAAAGAACACAGTTGCCCTATTGAAACCGTTGAGATAGGAAAACACGCAACAGACAAGCTTCCTTTGCTTTGTAAAGACTATCAAAATATTTTATTGGTATCTGACGAAAACACTTATCGGGTTTGTGGGGAAAGAGTACATCAATTGCTGTCGAATAAGGTATGCAATAATCTAATTTTAAAAGCGCAAAAGGACGTTGTGATTCCTAATGAGGAAAAGCTTTTAGAGGTGGAGAAAGGCATTACAGAAAATACAGATTTAATCATTGGTGTTGGCTCAGGGGTTATAAATGATATATGCAAATATGTGAGCCACAAGAGAGGATTTCCTTATTTTATTGTTGCTACAGCACCGTCTATGGACGGGTATACCTCTGTGGGTGCTGCTTTAATTTTAAAGGGCATGAAGGTTACCATCAATGCAGCACCGCCTAAAAAAATTATTGCAGATACCTGTATTTTAAAGGATGCACCTATAGAAATGCTTCAGGCAGGCTATGGCGATATTATTGGAAAGTATTCGTGTTTAAATGATTGGAAATTAAGTGTGCTGTTAAATGGTGAACATTTTTGCCAGGCGGTATATGATTTAATTTATAAATGTGCAGAAAAGGTAAAAAAGCTTGGGGAAAAAATATATCAAAGAGATGAAGAGAGTATCGGAATATTAATGGAAGCACTGGTTCTCATCGGTTTTGCTATGTGCTATGTGGGCTCTTCAAGACCTGCTTCGGGAAGCGAGCATCATCTGTCCCATTTCTTCGAAATCACGGGTATTTTAGACAATAAGACATATTTTCCTCACGGGATTGATGTTGTTTTTTCTTCTGTTGTTACAGCAGGCATTAGGGAAGCATTGATTAACAGCAAGCCCTGCAAGCCTTGTTTTGATAAGGAAATTTGGGAAAAGGAAATAAACAGAATTTACACAACCTGTGCCCATGAGGTCATCAGCCTTCAAGAAAAATTCGGTCAATATGAAAAAGACGATAAAGAAATGATATTTGCAAAGTGGGAAACAATCCAAAATCTATTAAAAGAGGTACCCACACGAGTAGAATTTATAGAAATGATTGAAAGTGTGGGACTTTGCTTTGATGATTTTGAAGCACTTTATGGACCGGAAAAAATCAAGGATGCAGTGCTCTATGGTAAAGACTTGAAAGACCGTTATTCCGTTCTTTGGCTATATTATATGTATGGAGATTGGAAAAAAACAGAATCATTCATTCAGTTTAAAAAATGATTATTGTCGAAAAAAATAAATATTGACGAATCGCCGATTTTGCTATACAATACAGGTAAAGAAACATAAAAAAGGAATGAAATACATGATTTTTTACTGCCAAAATATTTGGAATAATACCCCGGCATCTTACAGAAACACGCTGGTTCGGTCATTAGCAAAAGAGGTTGATGCTGATGTGTGTTTTTTTCAGGAATGTGGCCCTAAAACAAACCGTGTGGCAAAGAAAGCGATTCAAGATTTGATGGCAGATGTTTATACCGAAGCATGCCCTGAAGTAGCAGCCACCAATTTTACACCGGTTTTTTATAAAAAAGATAAATTTAATTTGATTGATAACGGATATTTTCTCTATGATGGCTTAAACGATGAGGATTCTAAATCTGTTACCTGGGCAGTTTTGGAAGATAAATCAACATCTGAAACAGTGGTTTGTATTTCCACCCATTTTTGGTGGATGTTTGATTCAGAAAAAGACAATCAGCAACGTTTACAAAACGTGGAACAGCTCAAGGAAATCTGTGACGAGCTGGATGCAAAATACGGTTATCCCATCGTTATTGGCGGTGATTTTAATAACGGAAAAAATTCCGTGCAGGGAGACATGCCGTATAAAACCATGCTGCAAAAAGGATTTGCTGACATTCGTTTGTGTGCTGAAGAAACCACGGAAACATATACCCATCATGAATATCCAATTTTGCAAGATGATGAAACCTACGTAAAAAGTGAAATGCCTGATAAAAATATTGATTTCATCTTTATCTACGGAAAAAACCGTCTCAAACCGAAGAAGTTCGACGTTTTAATTTCAGATGATGCGCTGGCTTCCTCTGATCATTGCCCCTTAGTAGGATATTTTGAATAAGAAACAAATGCCGTTTAAATTGTTGAAAGATATTCTTTTGGTGTGTGACCAAATTCCTGATGAAATATACGATAAAAGGTTCTGATTGAGGGGAAACCGCTTTCTAAAGCACAGTATGCAATACTGTGCTTTTTTGTATGCATCAGTTCAATGGCATTTTTGAGTCTGATAATATTGATATATTGCGTTATACCAATCTCTAAACAAGACTTAAAATACCTTGATATATAACTTGCGTTATAACCAAACTCACTGGCGATGGAAGAAAGAGTCAGATTTTTTTTGTAATGGTCCTGAATATATAAAAGAATTTTTGATAAAAGCTGGGCTTCGGCATATTTGTCCGATTCATCAAAGTTTAGTTTATTTATAATGATTCCTAAAATGAGATGAATATAGCCTATCTTTTCTATTTCGTTCGTACTTTCTTTTTTTAATTCGGAAATATAATTTTTGATTCTGGAAGTTGAGGCTTTATCACATATAAAAGGATTGGAAATTTTTTTATTGGAGATTGCAGACGAAAAAATTTTACACATATTGCAAGGGATGATAATTACGGTAAATCTTGCATAGCCGGAAGGAATATAAACATGAGTATCAAAACTCAGGGAGACGGAGACATCGCCTTCCTTTAGCTGTTTGGTGTTATTATTTACAAAAGCATCTATTTTTCCTTCTTCAACATAACAAAGCTCAATTTGTGAATGAAAATGAAAATCACCGTTTCCGTTTATATATTCAATAATATGCAGCTTATTTTCCCGCTCACGATCTATTCCGAATGTTGCTCGCATAGAATCACCTTACTACGTAAAAATTTGTCAATAAAAAACATTTAATTGACAAGAATTAGTAATATTTTTATGTTATAATTATATCAACCATAAGTAAATAAGTCAATATAATAAAATTACCACATAGGGTTTTGGTTAAATAAATCAAAAAAGGAGAGTCATTATGAAAATTACAGAGGTCAATACGTATTTTGTCAGACCGCGATGGGGTTTTGTTGAAATCATAACGGATAATGGTTTTACAGGTTGGGGTGAAGCGGTTTTAGAAGGACATGCATCTGCGGTTTTAGCTTGTGTACAGGAAATGAAGGATTATCTCATCGGTCAGGACCCGGCGCAGATTGAGGGTCTTTGGGAAACTATGTATCGTGCAGGCTTTTACCGTGGCGGCGGTGTGCTTATGAGTGCAATTTCAGGGATTGATCAGGCGTTATGGGATATAAAAGGAAAGGTATTTGGTGTTCCTGTTTATGAACTTATGGGAGGAAAATGCCGCAACAAAATGAAGGTATACTCCTGGATAGGAGGAGACAGACCGGCAGATGTCGGAGAAGCTGCAAAACAAAAGCAGGCAGAAGGATTTAAAGCCATCAAGATGAATGCCACAGAAGAACTGCAGATGATTGACAGCTACGACAAAATTGATGCGGTTTTAGAGCGGGTTGCCGCCATTAGAGAAGCTTGCGGAAAATATTTTGGCATTGCAATTGATTTCCATGGCAGAGTACATAAACCAATGGCAAAGGTTTTAGCAAAAAAACTGGAAGAATTTGACCCGATGTTTATTGAAGAACCTGTACTTTGCGAAAATATAGAGTGTTTTTCGGAAATTGCGGCTTGCTGTAATATTCCGATAGCAACCGGTGAAAGGCTCTTTTCAAAATATGATTTTAAACGCTTGCTTCAGGCAGGCGGTGTTGATATTATTCAGCCTGATTTATCCCATGCAGGCGGAATCACAGAGGTTAAAAAGATTGCAGCAATGGCAGAAAGCTACGATGTTGCACTTGCGCCGCATTGTCCGCTTGGACCGATTGCGCTTGCAGCGTGCCTGAATGTTGATGCAACCAGCTATAATGCGGTGATTCAGGAACAGAGCATGGGGATTCATTACAATGTAGGAAAAAGTGTTCTTGATTATGTAGATAATAAAGCAGACTTTAATTTTGTTGACGGCTTTGTAGCTTTGCCTGTTCTTTCGGGGCTTGGCGTTGAAGTAAACAAAGAGCTTGTAATCGAAGAAAACAAAACACCTCATAACTGGAAAAATCCGGTGTGGCATCATGAGGATGGTTCTGTTGCCGAATGGTAATTTTAAAAAATGATATGATAAAATAGTATATAAACAGCCGTGTATTTTATGAGGAGGGTAATGGAAATGAGCTTAAGAGAAAGAAAGATAATTAAAAAAACCTATGGTGTAGTTGTTATAGGCGGAGGCTTGTCCGGTGTTTGTGCAGCGCTTGCTTCTGCAAGACAGGGAGTAAAAACTGCAATTATACAGTCCCGCCCTGTTTTTGGAGGCAATAACAGCTCGGAGGTCAGAATGCATGTTTGCGGAGCGAATTGCCATGCGGAAAAAAAGGATCTTGCTGAAACAGGAATTCTTATGGAGCTGCAGCTTTTGAACAAAAGCATAAACCCGAACAATTCTTTTTCCGTGTGGGATATGGTTTTGTGGGGCAAGCTTAAAAGTGAGCCTTGTCTGGATTGCTACCTCAACACGGTTATGGATGATGTTCAAGTAAGTGGTGACAAAATCGAAAGTGTTATATGCCGCCAGTCATCTACGGAGCTTGTGTATAGCCTTGATGCAGATGTATTTATTGACGCGACGGGTAATGGCACCTTAGGTTATTATGCAGGTGCCGAATATAGATATGGTTCTGAAAGTAAAGATGAATTTAATGAGCCCGATGCACCGGAAAAAGAAAATAGCTATACTATGGGAAATACCATTCTTTTCCACTCTACTGACATGGGAAAAGAGACACCGTTTAAAAATTTTGAGTGGGCATACACGTTTGATGAATCTGACCTTGAAAACCGCCCGCATGGCAATGTGACTTGGTCACACGGAGAAAACGGAGTTGAAGAAAAGTATGATGTAAACTCAGGCTATTGGTGGATGGAGTTAGGTGGCGAAAGCGAAAATATCATAGAAAACACCGAGCATATAAATGATGAGTTGTTTAAATCAATTTTTGGTGTATGGGATCATATAAAAAACAAGCCGGGACATAATGCTGAAAATTATGCGATTGACTGGGTTGGTGCAGTACCGGGTATAAGAGAATCCCGAAGACTTATCGGTGATTATATTCTTAACGAAAACGACATTCTTCAAAATACGTTTTTTGATGATGGTGTCGCATATGGCGGCTGGCCGATCGACGTTCACCCGCCCAAAGGATTTCATCACAAAGGATTACCTACAAGATATATCAATTTCCCGGGTCACTATTCAATTCCCTACAGATGTTTTTATTCTAAAAATGTTCAAAATCTTATGATGGCCGGAAGAGATATCAGTGTGAGTAAATTAGCGATGGCATCTACGAGAGTCATGGGAACATGTGCAGTCGGAGGTCAAGCCGTAGGTACTGCAGCGGCGCTTTCGGTTATCCATGGTGTTACGCCTGCTGAACTTGGCAAACAATATATAGAGGAGCTTCGCCAAACACTTCTGAAAGAAGATTGTTATATTCCCGGTGCAGTCAATCTGGACCCAAAAGATATTGCAAGAACAGCAAAGATAACGTCTTCGGGATATATTGACGGTGATTGTCCCGAAAATGTTGTATCGGGAGTGACAAGAAGCGTTGAACATCATTCTCATCTTTGGCAATCCAAGGATATGAGTGAAGAAAAGGCATTTTTAAAGCTTGAGTTTGATGAAGCAAAGAAAATCTCAGAGGTGCGTATAACATTTGATCCGGACCTTAACATCGAAATTATGATATCCCAAACCAAACGCCGTATTGATGGTATGATAAAAGGTATGCCGCCGTCACTTGTCAAGGACTTCACAGTCAGTCTTTTAAGAAGCAATGAAGCCGTGTATACGAAAAAGATTACAGACAATAACGAGCGTTTATGTATAATCAAAACAGATTCTCCTGTCACTGCAGATAAGGTGCTTATAGAAATCGAGTCCACATATGGTGATAAGACAGCAAAAATATTTGAGGTAAGAATCTATTGAAAAAGCAAGAATCGCATAAATAGGAAGGGGAATTCATACACAAATGCGTGAACAAGTCATCAAAAGAATTGAAGAAGAAAAAATAATTGTTATTGTAAGGGGCGTTAAAAGGGAAAAACTCATACCGTTGGCAGAGGCGATGTATGACGGAGGGATTCGTTTGCTGGAAGTTACATATAGTGCAAATGGTAAAATAAAAGATAATGAAACTGCTAAAAACATTGAAATGCTGGCAGAACATTTTGATGGAAAAATGTATATTGGTGCAGGCACGGTTCTTAATGAAAAACAAGTTGAGCTAACTAAAAAAGCAGGCGGTAAATTTATAATTTCTCCGGACACATGCGGCGAAGTCATAGTGAAAACTCGTGAACTTGAAATGATTTCTGCTCCGGGCGCAATCACACCGACGGAAATTCAACAGGCGCATAGATACGGGGCTGACTTTGTTAAATTGTTTCCGATAACTAACTTAGGAACAGAATATGTTAAAGCCGTTAAGGCACCGCTTTCTCATATAAAATTTTTAGCTGTTGGCGGAATCAATGAAAAAAATCTATCCGAGTATCTAAAAGCAGGCGTTTGCGGCTTTGGTATTGGCTCAAATATTGTTGATAAAAATCTTGTAGAAAATAATGATTTCAAAGCAATCTGTGAAAAGGCAAGAAAATATACAGACGTTTTAAAGAAAAAATAATAAAACTAAGAAGAAGCCATCGCAAAAAGGAATTCATTTTGTGGTGGCTTCTTTTTTCTGTTTTCTTAAAGGGCAGAGCATCTGTGTTAACAAACGGTAAACACAGAAAAATGAAGTTTGACTAATTTTGTTTGCTATGGTATAATAATTTTGGTAAAATAAGTGCATAAGCGGTAAATAATAATATTTTTAAATAAAAAAATCCGCCATAAAATCGGATTTTCAAAGAGTGTAGCAGTTTTTGAAACAGAGTCTGCAAATAAAAAGCGCACCAACTTTTGTTGGTGCACCATAAAGGCATTACTCTTGATTGCTACCGCGCAAATTATTTGGCATACCATAAGGGGTGCACAAATAGAAATTGCATTTAGAGAATTTAGATAACGAAAGGAACGTTGGCTATGGAAAACAAACAATGCCACATCACCAGCATCGGCGGGCAGGCCGTGATTGAAGGGGTTATGATGCGCGGACCCAAGGAAATCGCCGTTGCAGTCCGCACGCCGGATCAGGAAATTGTAATTGATAAAAAACCCATTGCATCCATTCTGCAAAAATGGAAATTTTTAAAGCTGCCCATCATCCGCGGTGTTGTCAGCTTTATAGAATCCTTAATCATCGGCACAAAAGCACTCATGTTCTCAGCAGAGTTTTTTGATATTGAGGAAGAGGAAGATAAAAAGAAAAAAGAGGCTATGACCGAAGAAGAAAAAAAGGCCATGGAAGCCAAAGAAAACAAAGCGAAGAACATTGCCATTTACGGCTCTGTTGCCTTTGCGTTGGTGTTTGGAATCGCATTATTCATGATGCTTCCCACTGTATTGGTCAGCTTTGTGAAGGATTTTCTCCCCAGCGGCGTCCTCGCAACCCTTGCTGAGGGCATTATTCGAATCGCTATCTTTTTAGCGTATGTGTCTTTGGTTTCTCTTATGAAGGATATTCGCCGCGTGTTTGAATATCACGGTGCAGAGCATAAAACCATTTTTTGTTATGAAAGTGGCGAGGAACTGACGGTCGAAAATGCAAGAAAGCACTCAAGACTCCATCCTCGTTGTGGCACCAGCTTCCTTTTAATTGTCATGGTTGTCAGCATCATTTTGTTTTCTTTCATCTCTTGGGATAACCCCTGGACGCGCTTGGGCATACGTTTACTGTTGTTACCTGTGGTGGCAGGAATTTCCTATGAAATTATTAAGCTTGCAGGACGCAGCAAGGGTCGCGTGATGAAAATTGTGAGCTTTCCCGGCATGATGCTGCAAAAAATTACCACTCGCGAACCGGATGACAGCCAGCTTGAGGTTGCCATTGCTTCTTTAAAAGCCGTTCTCACTGAAAATCGGGAGGACGACAAGTGGTAATCGGTGCATTATTAAATGAAGGAACAAAAATTCTTTTAGAAGCGGGCATAGAAAATTCGAGGCTCGATAGTGAGGTTTTGCTTGCCCACATCTTAAAAAAAGACCGTATGTTTTTGCTGATTCACCGCGAAGAACCTCTGCCGGCAGAGGCAGAAACTAAATTCCGAGAGCTCATTGACCGCCGAAAAAACCATGAACCGGTGGCATATCTCACCGGCAGCCGAGAGTTTATGTCACTAAACTTTCAAGTAGGCGAGGGGGTTCTCATTCCCCGACCGGATACGGAAACACTGGTGGAATTCGTATTGGAACAATATGAGAAAACCACGGCGGTCCGCATCATAGATCTTTGCACCGGCTCGGGTGCCATTGCCGTGAGTTTGGCTCATTATTTGCCAAACAGCCAGGTCACAGCGGTGGATATCAGCGAGGTCTGTGTGGATACTGCGAAGAGAAATGCATCCTTAAACAGCGTGGCAGACCGCGTGAGCGTGCAGCAAAAAAATGTTTTTGAAGCGTTTGACAATAAAAAGTACGACTGTGTGGTGTCAAATCCACCATATATTCCGTCATCGGTGCTTGAAACGTTAGAAAAAGATGTGCGAGAATATGAGCCGCAAGCTGCCTTAGATGGTGGCGAGGATGGGCTTATTTTTTACAGACATTTGGCTATTTTAGGCTCAAAACTCCTTAAACCAGAGGGCGTTTTGGCATTTGAAGTGGGACACGACCAATCAGAAGCGGTATCGGCTCTCCTAAAAGAAACCCATGCGTTCCAAACCGTGGGAATCAGGCAGGACCTTGCCGGAATCGGACGAGTGGTTTTTGGAATCAAAAAAGAAGTGTAATAAAAGGCTGAACGATTCATTTCGTCCAGCCTTTAAAATTTCAGTCTTGTTCTTCAAAAGAATCCTCACCACAAGCGTGCTTTCTCTTAACCTTAACAATACGAGAGTCTTTCCATCCGCCCAGATTCATACAGCGACGTGCGGAACGGCGAGTGTCAAATTGCTTGGCAAAAGCTATATCGTGAACCAGAGCACGAGGACTATAAGCATAGCGAATGCCATCGGTGGTGTTCACCTCAATCAAAAAATAAAAATCTAAATCTTCATCATACCATTGCAAGTCTTTTTTCATTTTTCTCACCCATTTAAGAGTAACACGATAGCAAAAAAAAGTCAATCCGAAAAATGTTCAGGAAAAGAGTGTATATTTTCAGCTGTTTTTTGATAAAAATATAAAATAACCCTTGACAAAAGATTCTTTCTGCGTTATAATAATATGGCTATCCCGAAAAGGAGAGCATAAAAATTTAAAAAAGTGTTGACACGGCATACAACCTGTGCTATAATGTTTCAAGTCGGCATGAAAGACGGGCTTATAGCTCAGGTGGTTAGAGCGCACGCCTGATAAGCGTGAGGTCGATGGTTCGAGTCCATTTGTGCCCACCAGAAATTTTAAAGATGAATTTGAGCAGTTAGAAATAACTGTTGAAATTCACCTTTAAGGTGAAGAAAAGAAACTTGAAAACTGAATAAAGAAATGTAAGTAATGCAAATGAGGATACTACGAGTTTTAAACGATAAGAAAATAAATTATCGGGTAAAAAACTACAATGTATTGAATTAACAATTCAAGAGAACTCAGAACATAAAGCAAAAGGTAAAGCTATAAAGAGCGCAGGGCGAATGCCTTGGCATTGGGAGCCGACGAAGGACGTGATTAACTGCGATAAGCTGCGGGGAGCGGTAAGTACGCTTCGATCCGCAGATTTCCGAATGGAGCAATCCGTACAAGCAAACCTTGTACATCATATACTGAATCCATAGGTATATGAGGGAAACCGCCTGAACTGAAACATCTAAGTAGGGCGAGGAAGAGAAATCAACCGAGATTTCCTGAGTAGTGGCGAGCGAAAGGGAAAGAGGCCAAACCGGTGGAAGAAATTCTATCGGGGTTTAGGACTGCATTTAGTATTGACAAGATCTAACCGAACGCTGTGGGAAAAGCGATCAGAGAGTGTGAGAATCACGTAGGTGAAAGGTTGAGTCAGCGAGCAGGATCCAGAGTACCGCCGGACACGTGAAACCCGGTGGGAAGACGGGGGGACCACCCTCCAAGCCTAAATACTACCCAATGACCGATAGCGAAGAGTACTGTGAAGGAAAGGTGAAAAGAACCCCGGGAGGGGAGTGAAAGAGAACCTGAAACCCTGTGCTTACAAGCACATAGAGCACGTCAACGTGTGATATGGTACCTATTGTAGAATGGTCCGGCGAGTTATCGTATGCAGCAAGGTTAAGGACTTTAGGTCTGGAGCCGAAGCGAGAGCGAGTCTTAATAGGGCGTAAAGTTGTATGCGATAGACCCGAAACCGGGTGACCTAGCCATGTCCAGGCTGAAGTGGAGGTAAAGCTCCATGGAGGGCCGAACCGACCCCCGTTGAAAAGGTGGCGGATGAGGTGTGGCTAGCGGAGAAATTCCAATCGAACCCGGATATAGCTGGTTCTCCCCGAAATAGCTTTAGGGCTAGCGTTAT
>JAZOBB010000011.1:0-11313 GCA_045595745.1 Clostridia bacterium
ACAAACTGCAAAGAGACTGTGGTTGGAGCCTTCTCAAAACCATCGAGTGGTAGGAGTTGTTAACCAATCCACAGCATCTAAACAATTATACCATAGTTCTTGGAGAGGAACTCTAAAAACTACTACATTTATTATACGAGGAGTAGATAAAGTATGGCATATTATAGGAGGTTAAGAGATTTAAGAGAAGACCACGATTTAACGCAAAATCAGCTTGTTGAGATTCTAAATATGCATAAAACAACATATACAAATTACGAACAGGGCAAAAGGGAAATTCCGTTTGAGCTAGCTATAAAGCTTGCAAAAATTTATAATATCTCGCTAGACTACATTGCAGAACTAATTAGTGAGCCACGCCCCTTAAATTGTAAAAGAATAAATGAAACAAAAATAAACAAATAGAGAGTTGTAGCTTTTGCTACAACTCTCTATTTGTTATAAATCAAACTAACTGAGTGGCTTGCAATTCCTTCGCCGCGACCGCAAAAGCCCAAATGCTCGGTTGTGGTAGCCTTAACATTTACTTGCTCTGGCGAAATGCCGCATGTGTCGGCAATATTTTTGCGCATCTGTTCGATGTATGTTAAAAGCTTTGGTTTTTGTGCAATTATGGTTGCGTCTATGTTGCCGATTGCATATCCTTTAGACGATAAAAGCTCGGTTACGTGTGCTAAAAGCTTTAATGAATCGGCGCCTTTATAAGCCTCGTCAGTATCAGGAAAGTGCTTGCCAATATCTCCTAAGCCTGCCGCACCCAAAAGAGAGTCCATAACAGCATGAACCAAAACATCGGCATCAGAATGCCCTAAAAGACCTAATTCATAAGGAATGCACACACCGCCTAAAATCAGTTTTCTATCTTGCGTAAGCTTGTGCACGTCATATCCGTGACCAACTCTGAAATTTATCATTTTTAATCGCCCTTTCTTTTGTCTAAAATTTGCTCTGCAAGAAGCAAATCGTCATAGGTTGTTATCTTTATGTTGTCTGAACTGCCCGAAATCATTTTAATGGGCATTGACAGCTGTTCTGCAAGATAGCAGTCATCCGTTCCGATAATTCCGTTTTTTTGAGCGTTATCAAACATTTGCTTAATTTGATTTATTCCGAATCCCTGCGGAGTTTGCACCTCGTAAAGATGGCTACGGTCAACGGTTTTGATGATAAATCCGTTTTCGTCGGTTTCTTTTATGGTGCACTTACACGGTGAGCCTATTGCGGCACCGCCGTGCTCTAAAACGGCATTAATTACCTCGGTTATGCCTTCTTCGGTGATTAAAGGACGGGCGGCATCGTGAATTAAAACCGCTTCGCAAGATTCTGAAAGTTCTAGAAGTCCATTAGCAACCGATTCCTGCCTTACCGAGCCACCTTTGGTTATCGTTTTTAGCTTGGTTATTTTAAATTCTTCGGCTATATCCTTGCATCCTAACATATCGCACTCGCGGCAGACGACTATAATTTCACTTATCATTTTGTGGTTTTCAAATGCCAAAAGTGTATGAGCCAAAACAGGAATTTCGTCTAAATCGAGAAAAATTTTATTTATATCTGCCCCCATACGAGAGCCGCTGCCGCCTGCGGCAATTACGCAGCTGATAAAAGGGAGATTTTTTTTATTTTTTTTCATTATGTCACTCCTTTATAGAGTTGTACTAATATTATACTAGCATATAGCGCAATTAATGATTTTTTAAATATTCCTTTAAATATTTGCCCGTATATGATTTTTTGCATTTCATTACCTCTTCGGGTGTGCCGCTTGCAACAACTGTGCCGCCACGGTCGCCGCCCTCGGGACCTAAATCTATAATATAATCGGCAGTTTTAATAACATCTAAGTTATGCTCAATTACTAAAACCGTATTTCCGGTATCAACCAACCTTTGCAAAACTTCTAACAGCTTGTGAACATCGGCTGTGTGAAGTCCGGTGGTCGGCTCGTCTAAGATATATATCGTTTTTCCTGTCGGCCGTTTCGAAAGCTCGGTAGCAAGCTTAACACGTTGAGCCTCTCCGCCTGAAAGCTGGGTAGAGGGTTGTCCTATTTTAATGTATGAAAGACCAACATCATAAAGAGTCTGCAATTTACGTGCGATTTTAGGCAGAGGAGCAAAAAATTCAAGTCCTTCTTCGACCGTCATATCCAAAACCTCGAAGATGTTTTTGCCTTTATAGTGAACCTCTAAGGTTTCACGGTTATAGCGTTTGCCCTTACATACATCACAAGGTACATAAACATCTGGCAAAAAGTGCATTTCAATTTTTAAAATACCGTCGCCTGTACAAGCCTCGCATCTGCCGCCTTTAACATTAAAGCTAAATCTGCCTGCCTTATATCCGCGCATTTTTGCCTCTTGTGTCTGAGCAAAAACATCACGAATATCATTAAAAACACCCGTATATGTCGCAGGATTGGAGCGCGGTGTGCGGCCGATGGGAGACTGGTCGATATCAATTACTTTGTCAAGATGCTCAAGGCCTTTTATTTCTATCATTTTGCCCGGGTTGGTATATGCACGGTTTAATTCGCGTGCAAGATGTTTATAAAGCACCTCGTTTACTAAAGATGATTTACCTGAGCCGGATACACCGGTCACGGCAACAAAAGTGCCTAAAGGTATTTTTACATCAACATTTTTTAAATTGTTTTCTTTGGCACCAATTATTTCTAAAAAGTTTCCGTTGCCTTTTCTGCGCTCGGCAGGAACAGGAATTTTTTTAGCACCAGATAAATACTGTCCTGTAATTGATGCAGGGTTTGCCTTGATTTCTTCAACTGTTCCCTGAGCTATTATTTCACCGCCGTGAATACCTGCCCCCGGACCAATATCAATAATATGGTCAGCGGCATACATTGTGTCTTCGTCGTGCTCGACGACAATTAAAGTGTTTCCTATATCGCGCAGACGCTTTAAGGTTGCGAGGAGGCGGTCGTTATCTCGCTGATGAAGACCGATAGAAGGCTCGTCAAGAATGTAGAGCACTCCGATAAGGCTTGAGCCGATTTGAGTTGCTAAGCGAATGCGCTGAGCTTCACCACCTGAAAGAGTGCCCGATGAACGCGAAAGAGTAAGATAGTCAAGACCTACATCTACTAAAAATCCTAAACGTTCATTAATTTCACGCAGTATAAGTCGGGCAATTGTTTTATCTCTGTCTGACAGCTCTAAAGCTGCAAAAAAATCGCGAGCTTCTTTAACCGACATTTTTGTTACTTCGTCAATATTAAGACCGCCTACGGTTACTGCCAAAGCTTCGGGGCGAAGTCTTCTTCCTTTACATTCGGGGCAGGCTTCTACTGTCATCAGCTTTTCAATTTCTGATTTCATATATTCACTCGAGGTTTCGTTATAACGTCGCTCAACGTTTGGAATGAGCCCTTCAAATGCCGCTTTATATGATGCGGTGCCGTATGAGCGCTCGTATGAAAGGTCAAGCTTTTCTCCGCGAGTGCCGTACAAAAGTACATCAATAACCTCGTCGGATAAATCGCGAAGAGGAGTATCTAAACTAAAGCCGTATTTTTTTGCAATAGCTGTAAAATATGTGTTTGCAACACTTTCGGTATTGTCTGCATGCCCCCATCCAGACAGCAGAATACCGCCGTTGTTTATTGACTTTCTTAAATCTAAAATTAAATCGGGGTTAACTCTCATCATTTCGCCAAGACCTGCGCAGTTTGGGCAAGCACCAAACGGATTGTTAAAAGAGAACATTCTGGGGGTAAGCTCTTCCATACTTATTCCGCAATCATCGCAGGCATAGTTTTGGCTGAATATTAATTCTTCGCCGTCGATAACGTCGATAAGAACAATTCCGTCAGCAAGCGACAGAGCTGTTTCTAAAGAATCTGCAAGTCTTTGATTTATGTCGTCTTTTACAACAAGACGGTCAACGACTATTTCAACATTATGTTTTTTATTTTTTTCTAAAGTTATATTTTCTGATAAATCGTATATAATTCCGTCAACGCGTACTCGTACATATCCGTTTTTCTTTGCTGTTTCAAAAAGCTTTTGATTTTCGCCCTTTCTGCCTCGCACAACGGGGGCAAGAACTTGAAATTTTGTGCCCGCAGGAAGCTCTAAAATATGGTCAACAATTTGGTCTACGGTCTGCTTTTTAATTTCTTTTCCGCACTTGGGGCAGTGTGGAATACCTATTCGTGCATACAAAAGACGCAGATAGTCATATATTTCAGTTACAGTGCCAACGGTTGAACGGGGGTTTTTACTTGTAGTTTTCTGGTCGATGCTTATGGCAGGAGACAAGCCGTCAATCATTTCGACATCAGGCTTTTCCATCTGCCCTAAAAACTGACGGGCATATGACGAAAGAGACTCCATATATCGTCTTTGACCTTCAGCATAAATAGTGTCAAAGGCAAGCGACGATTTTCCTGAGCCTGAAAGACCTGTAAGCACAACCAGCTTGTCACGCGGTATGGTTACATCTATATTTTTTAAATTGTGCTCTTTGGCACCTTTAATATAAATTTCGTTTTTAGCCATAAAATCCTCCGAACACTACAGATTTATCAAACAAATGTTCTTTTTAATTATACATCAACAAAAAAATATTGTCAATTATTTATTTTATCACAAATATAAACGATTTTCAGCTTTTTTGTAAAAAAACTTTTTTTTATATAAATTTTGTGATACAATAAATATGTATGCTTTATTTTTGATTTGAGGGTGAAAATATTGAACAGACTAAGACTTATTTTGGCGGTTATAGCTTGCAAGCTTGCAATTTGGGGGAGCAAAATGCTTGGTAAGCACGGTTCATCTATGCCGGGGCATTTAGCATTTAAGATTTATCCGGGAGTTCTTAAGGATTTATCAGCACAAATAAAACGCGAAATTATTGTGGTTTGCGGTACAAACGGAAAAACAACAACCAATAATCTTTTGTATTCATTTTTAAATTCATCGGGATATAAGGTTGTTTGTAACCGTGTGGGTGCAAATATGTTTTACGGTGTTTGCTGTGCTTTTGCGGCAGAGGCAAATATTTTTGGTAAGCTAAAGAGTGATTTTGCCTGCTTAGAGGTTGACGAGGCATCGACTGTAAAGGTATTTGCACATATAAAGCCCCATAAAATGCTTATTACTAATTTGTTTCGTGACCAGCTTGACCGCTATGGCGAGATAGAACAGACTGCAGGATATTTAAAACGAGCTTTAGAGCAATCACCTGATACTGAGCTTGTTTTAAATGCCGATGACCCGTTGGTTGCGCAGTTTGGTCTTGATAAAGAACGTAAATGTCATTACGTCGGTGTAGATGAAAGTGTAGCAAACGAAAAAGATGAAAGCTATTTTTGTGTTGCGTGCGGCGAAAAGCTTGATTATGAATATCGTCATTACAGTCAGCTCGGCAAATACAGCTGTCCGTCTTGCGGTTTCAAACGTCCTGAGCTTGACTTTAAAGTTAATGAAATAAGTCAGGACGGCGGTCTTAAATTCAATCTTTTATATGCCGGAAAAACTGTTCCTTTTGATGTAAATTATCGTGGCTTTTATAATATTTACAATATTTCACTATCGTATGCGGCGGCAGCTTTAGCTGTGGGTGAAATTGCTGATTATTTAAAAATTTTAGCACAGTACAAGCCGCAGATAGGCAGAATGGAAGAGTTTTCACTCTTAAAAACAACGGTTTTAAATATGGCAAAAAATCCTGCTGGCTTTAATCAGGCGATTACAACCGTCTTAAAGGATACAAAAACAAAAGACATATTGCTGGCAGTTAACGATTACGAAAGCGACGGACAGGATATTTCATGGATTTGGGACGTGGATTTTGAGCTGTTAAACGACAGCTCTGTGTTAAACATAATCACAACAGGAATACGTGCAGACGAGCTTGCGTTAAGACTTAAATATGCAGGGATAAAAGAAGAAAAAATTACAAAAACAAGCAATTTAAAAGTTGCTGTTAATCTTTTGCAAAATGGCGGAGCAGAGGTTTGTTATGCTCTTGCTAATTATACTGCTGTTTTTAGTCTTTACGATATATTCAAAAATTTAGAAAAGGAGGTAGATGCAAATGAGTGATACAAAAAAACTTACCATATGCCATCTGTTTCCTGACCTTTTAGATTTGTACGGCGATAAGGGAAATGTACTTTCTTTTATAAAACGTCTTGAGTGGAGAGGCATTGGCGCAGAGCTTATAGAGGTTAAAAAAGAAGATAAAATTTCTTTAGCCAATGCAGACATTGTGCTTTTAGGCGGTGGTTCTGACCGCGAGCAAAAGGCAGTTTGTGAATATCTTTGCGCGGTTAAAACCGATTTCTGGAGCTATGTAGATGATGGCGGTATTTTGCTTGCGTTGTGCGGTGGATATCCTATGCTGGGCAGTCATCTTAATATAGCGGGCGAAAAAATTGGCGGACTTGGTATTGTAGATATGTATACAGAGCAGAATGAAAAACGTGTGATAGGAAATGTGGTTTTAGAATCTGATTTTACAAAGGGTAAAAATACAGTTGTCGGTTTTGAAAATCACGGAACTAAAACATTTATTAAAAAGGCTCAGCCCTTTGGAAAGGTTATAAATGGATTTGGAAATAACGGCGAAGACGAAACCGAGGGCATAATTTATAAAAATGTTTTGGGAACATATCTTCACGGACCGTTGTTGCCGAAAAATCCTCACATAACAGATGAGCTGATTAAAAGAGCATTAATCCGTAAATACGGGCAGGCAGAGCTTGAGCCTATTTATGATACTTTAGAAGAGGAAGCACACAGCTATGCAGTAAACAGGTTTAGCAAAAAATAATATAAAAAAGGATGAGAGCGAATGAACGCAAAAGAATTAGCACTAAAAAAACACGAAGAGTGGCAGGGAAAGCTTGAAGTTAGCTTAAGAGCAGAGTTAAACAATAAAGACGATTTGTCTTTAGCATATACACCCGGTGTAGCAGAGCCGTGCCTTAAAATTTCAGAGAATGTGGATTTATCATATAAATACACCCGACGCGGAAATCTTGTAGCGGTAGTAACAGACGGAACTGCAGTTTTGGGTTTGGGGGATATCGGTCCCGAGGCAGGAATGCCGGTTATGGAGGGTAAATGTGTTTTGTTTAAACGTTTTGGCGGTGTTGACGCATTTCCCTTATGTGTACGTTCGAAAAGTGTTGACGACATTGTAAATACAGTAAAGCTTTTAGCCGGCTCGTTTGGCGGTATAAATCTTGAGGATATTTCGGCACCGCGTTGCTTTGAAATCGAAAAAAGACTTAAAGAAGAATGTGATATTCCTGTTTTTCACGACGACCAGCACGGAACAGCGGTCGTTTGTTTAGCGGCAATTATAAATGCTTTAAAACTAACAGGTAAAAAAATGGAGGACTTGTCGGTGGTTGTAAACGGCTCGGGAGCTGCAGGTATTGCAATAACCAAGCTGCTTATGAGCAGAGGGCTAAAAAAGGTTGTCCTGTGTGACAGAAAAGGCGCGATTTATGACGGACGCGACGGCTTAAATGATATTAAACAGGAAATGGCAAAAATATCAAATCTTGATAAAGTAAAAGGCGGACTTAGTGACGTAATAAAGGGTGCAGATGTGTTTATCGGCGTTTCGGCAGCAGGAGCTTTAACTCCTGAAATGATAAAAACAATGGCAGAAAATCCTATTGTTTTTGCAATGGCAAATCCTACACCCGAAATTATGCCTGAAGAGGCAAAAGCAGCAGGTGTAAAAATAATGGGAACAGGCAGAAGTGACTATCCGAATCAGATTAATAACGTTCTTGCTTTTCCAGGAATTTTCAGAGGTGCATTAGATGTTCGCGCGAGCAACATAAATGACGAAATGAAAATTGCAGCAGCACAGGCGATTGCAGAAGTAATTTCGGATGATGAACTTAACGAAGATTATATTATTCCTGATTCGTTCAATGAAAAAGTAACACCGGCAGTTGCAAAGGCAGTTGCCGAAGCGGCTGTAAAGAGTGGAGTAGCAAGAATATAAAAAAGAATGTAAACAATTAAAAAATAAAGGGGATGAGGTAAAAAATACCGCATCCCCTTTGGCTTAAGCCACAGGACAAACATTGGGTCAGAGCATTATGATTTTATCCATCGCAGTATATATCGTGGTTTTAAAATCTTAGGACAAGGGCAGGAATAATAAAAATTATGCGCCTACCGGGGCATCCGTTATCTCTTACCCTGTAACATAAAACTGTTACAATCATATATTGTGCTTATTTTTTTAAAATATTATATGAAAAATTTTACATTGTTAAATAGCCTTCTTCAGATTCTAAAAGAAGCAATATTTTTTCTTCATTACCGGTTTCTGCATTAATATAAATAAGATAATTCTGTTCGTTAAAATCTCCTCTTAATTCATAGCATAAAACCTCACGTCTGCTGTCTAAGGGAATTACAGCAAGCCTTACATTCTTTATATTAAGATGCTTTTTAACTTTATCTCGTGCTTCATTTTCTGAAATTTTAATCTCGGGCAGCTTTCGCTCAGTATGGCTCATAATATATCCCTGACTTTCAAATCCCACAATCGAGCCATTGTCTAAGGCGATTTTTACTTTAACCAGGTCAGGATACATTATAATATCGTTTTTTGTATATGCAAAATTTATTGTAAGTGTGTTTGCACTTTTTTCATAATAACTTTCTTTCATATTGTTAAATCCGTTTTGTCTTAAAAAATCTGATGCAGCTATAATTGCTTTTTCAGTGCTGATTTCTTCGGAGGTTACATCGCGTGAATCCAGCATCCATAAAACTGCTCCGCCTTGCTTTGTAACCGCTATGCTTATATTGCTGCCGTCCTCGCGTGTGCTTGAAAATGAATAGGTAGGAATTGTTCCGTTTGATTCAGATGAAAAAGAAAGACCGCCAGAACGTTCTGCACCTAAAAAACTTCGTGCAATTGATAAAGCTCTATCTTGCGCAAGTTCAGGTTTGCTGTGTAACATTAACGGCTCCATTCGTTCAATGTGCTCAGAAAACGGACCATCATAAATTAAAGAAGGGTAGTCCTGAAACTCTTGCTCGAGTTGATATAATCCGTTCGGCTCGCTTTCGGCGCCGCTATCTTCGTTTGCGTGAGCGGTAAGCCCTATAACGCTGTCTAAAGAAAGATTTTTATCATACAGTTGGCTCTGAAGCTCAGACAAACCATCGCTTATTGCAGTTGCGTGTGATGAAAGCTGAGTAAGATTGTTAAACTCTTCATCAGTAACTATGCCGTTATTTATAACCTTGGCTGAAAGGTAAGAGGTATAATCACCGACTTGCGATAAAAATTTTGATGTTTGCCCTAAGTGGTCATTTTCTGTAGGTAGCTGAGCGAGACATGCCTTAGCAGATGCTGACTGCATAAAAACTTCAGATGATATAGATGCCATCTGTTCCGCATCTGTCGCTAAAAGCGATTTTTTAAGCAATATATCAACGTCTCGGGTATAATCAACCAAATCGTGAAAAGCACGTACATATTGGTTTTCTAATTCTTGCGCAAGAGCGTTTGCCCTATAGTATTGAAAAATACCTACTATTGATAAAATCAGTAACGCGACTGCTACAATCGCAGCAAGCAATTTATATTGAAATGAAAATTTTTTTGTTTGCTCCATAATATTTTTCCTTTCGTTAACAAAACTTTAGCGCGCAAAGCGGTGCTTTCCTATAATTTTAATAACCTCGCGCGAAAAAATCCATTGATTGGTCGTTTTTGCTGGATTGTAGTAATAGATTGCTCCTCCCGTAGGGTCCCAGCCGTTCATTGCATCTTTGCAAGCTTTGTAAACAGTCGAATCGGAGCTGATAGGCACATTTATCTGTCCGTCAACTGTAGCGGTAAATGCACCCTTTTGATAAATCACTCCAGGAATGGTGTTCGGAAAAGACGGATGCTTTACGCGGTTTAAAACAACCGCAGCCACAGCAACCTGACCTTCGTAAGGCTCGCCTCTGGCCTCACCGTTAACGCATCTGGCAAGAAGCTGTAAGTCGCTTGCGTTTTTAGCCGCTGCATATGCTTGCTCGTTTGTTGGCGCATATGCAAAAGCTGCCGATAAAAAAAGAATGCCGCAAAGGGTAAAATATAAAAGTTTTCTTTTCATAAATACCTCCGTGTATAATTTTGTTAGTGTTGTTATTTTTTGCAAGCAAAAGCAAATTATACATCAAGGCATAAAAAAAGAACTGCCGATGCAGTTCCCTTATATGAATATTAAACATTAAATCTGAAAAGAACAATATCTCCATCATTCATTACATATTCTTTGCCCTCAGAGCGAACAAGTCCTTTTTCTTTTGCGGCAACATAGCTGCCACATTCGATTAAGTCCTTATAAGCCACGACCTCGGCACGAATAAAGCCTTTTTCAAAATCAGTATGGATTTTTCCGGCAGCCTGCGGAGCTTTTGTTCCACGAGTTATAGTCCAGGCACGAACCTCGGGTTCGCCTGCTGTTAAGTAGCTGATTAATCCAAGCAATTTATAGCTCTTTTTAACGAGACGGTCAAGACCTGATTCGTTAATTCCTAAAGCCTCTAAATATTCAGCCTTCTCTTCAGGGGGAAGAACAGAAATATCCTCCTCGATTTTTGCCGAAATTGGCATAACTTCAGAGCCTTCAGATGCCGCCAATGCTTCTAACTCTGCAACCATAGAGTTATTTTCGATGCCGTTTGAAAAATCGTCTTCTGATACGTTTGCGGCATATAAAACAGGCTTAAATGTTAACAAAGGCAAGTCTTTTAGCATTTCCTGCTCTTCGGCACTGTATTCTCTTGCACGGGCAGGCTTGCCATCTTCAAGCAGCTTTTTAATATCTTCTAAAACATCAATTTCAGCCTGATACTTTTTGTCGCCGCCCTTCATAAGTTTGCGTGTTCTTTCAATGCGTTTGTCAAGCATTTCAATATCTGCAAAAATAAGCTCTAAATTTATGGTTTCAACGTCACGCAACGGACCAACTGAGCCTTCAACGTGAATAATATTGCTATCTTCAAAGCAACGCACAACGTGCACAATTGCATCTACCTCGCGAATGTGAGATAAAAACTTATTTCCCAAACCTTCGCCACGGCTTGCGCCTTTAACCAAGCCTGCAATATCAACAAACTCGATAGTTGCATTTGTAACCTTTTGGGGTTTATACATATCGGCAAGAACATTTAATCGCTCATCGGGAACCGCAACGATTCCAACATTAGGCTCTATAGTACAAAAAGGATAGTTTGCAGATTCTGCTCCTGCCTGAGTAATTGCGTTAAACAAAGTGGATTTTCCTACGTTCGGAAGTCCGACTATACC
>JAZOBB010000012.1:0-15916 GCA_045595745.1 Clostridia bacterium
ATAATTCTTCAGATATAAAAAAAGATAATTCGGTTTTAGAAGTTGAAAAATCTGAAGAAATCAAAGAAAGCACAAATGAGCTTAAAAGCCTTACTTGCACAATGACAGTAAGGTGTGATGCACTGCTTTCAAATCTTGACAAACTTGAAGAATCTAAGTATAATTTAGTTCCGGATGATGGTATTATTTTTTCTTCTGAAACAGTAGAATTTTGCGAGGGAGAAAGTGCATTTGATGTATTACTTCGTGAAATGAATAAAAATAATATACATATGGAATTTGAATATACACCGGGTTTTAACAGCTATTATGTAGAGGGAATAGGAAATTTATATGAATTTGACGGCGGGGATATGTCCGGCTGGATTTATAAAGTAAATGGTAAGATTGCCTCTGTGAGTTGTTCCCAATATATTTTAAAACCAAGTGATATTATAGAGTGGGTATATACCTGCGGATTTTAATTATACAAAAGGCAGATGATGTTATGAGTGAATTTAAAACATATCACCCGATTATAAATTTTACATATTTCGTATTAGTAATCGGGTTTAGTTGTTTTTTTATGCATCCGGTATGTCTTGGGATTTCATTTGTGAGCGGATTTACATATTCTTTGATGCTAAAAGGAAAAAAAGCAATTAAGAAAAATTTAATATATATGCTTCCGATGCTTGCAATGATGGCACTCATAAATCCTGCCTTAAATCACGAGGGCATTACCGTTATAGCATATCTGCCAAGCGGAAATCCGCTTACTTTGGAATCTGTTATTTACGGTCTTTGTGCGGCTACAATGATTGTGAGTGTAATTTGCCATTTTTCTTGCTATAATGAGATTATGACGAGCGACAAGTTTATATACCTGTTTGGTAAAATCATTCCGGCAATGTCTTTAATTATTTCTATGACACTGCGGTTTGTGCCGAAGTTTGCAGCACAGATAAAGGTCGTAGCGAATGCTCAAAAGTGTATGGGACGCGATGTGTCAAGCGGAAGCGTCATAAAACGAGCGAAATGCGGGCTTAATATTCTGTCAATTATGACAACGTGGTCTTTAGAGAATGCTATTGAAACAGCTGATAGTATGAAAGCCAGAGGTTATGGCATACCGGGAAGAACAGCATTTTCTATATTTGCATTTGACAAGCGAGATAAAAAAGCCCTTATTTGCATTTTGCTTTTGGGAGCATATATTTTTGTAGGGAATTTAATGGGCGCGGTGTCGTTTAACTATTTTCCGTCAATACAAGCAGCAGAGGTTACACTATTTGGAGTAAGCACATTTTTCGCATACTTACTTCTTTGTATATATCCTATTATTCTTGAAATTTGGGAGGTGAGAAAATGGAATGCTTTAAGGTCGAAAATTTGAGTTTTACTTATCCTAACAGAACGAATAAGGCTCTTGATGGTATAAATTTCTCGGTAAATCAAGGTGAGTTTGTTCTTCTGTGTGGTAAATCCGGATGCGGAAAGACAACACTTTTAAGACTGTTAAAGTCATCTTTATCACCTTTTGGAGAAATAAGCGGAAATATATATTTTAATGGTAAAGAATTATCTTCTTGCGATGTAAAAGAACAAGCATCGGGCATTGGCTTCGTGATGCAAAACCCAGACAATCAGATTGTAACTGATAAGGTATGGCATGAGCTCAGCTTTGGTTTGGAAAGTCTTGGCTACAAACAGAATGAAATCAGAACAAGAGTATCCGAAATGGCGTCATTTTTCGGCATTAATACTTGGTTTTATAAAAATGTTACTGAACTTTCGGGCGGTCAAAAGCAATTATTAAATCTTGCGTCTGTAATGGTAATCGGGCCGTCTGTATTAATACTTGACGAGCCTACAAGTCAGCTTGACCCGATTGCTGCGGGAGAATTTTTAAAAACTCTTGAAAAAATCAACCGCGAACTTGGCACAACCGTTATTCTCACTGAGCATCGCTTAGAAGAAGCCTTCCCTATAGCCGACAGAGTAATGGTTATGGATGATGGCAAAATTATTGCAGATGAAACTCCGAATGAAGTTGGAAAGATTTTAAAAGCTAAAAATCACGATATGTATAAAGCACTTCCTACACCAATCAGAGTTTATGGAGAAATTGAAAACACCTTGCCTTGCCCTTTAACTGTCAGGGATGGCAGAGTATGGCTTGAAGAATATTCGAAGGAAAATACTTTAAACCCTGATGCAATTTTAAAAGATAATTTTAAATATGATATAAACGATGTGGTAATTGAAATAAAAGATGCTTGGTTCAGATACGAAAAGGACTTGCCCGATGTTTTGAAGGGTTTTAATATGAGCGTAAAAAAGGGTGAGCTGTTTTGTATTCTGGGCGGAAATGGCACTGGAAAGACAACTGCACTTTCGCTTGTTTCAGGGCTTAACACACCGTATAGAGGCGATATTTTTATAAATGGAAAAAACATTTCTAAAATTCGCAATCTGTATAACGGATTGCTTGGTGTTCTTCCGCAGAGTCCGCAAAGTGTGTTTGTTAAAAAGACGGTTTATCTTGATTTGTTAGAAATTCTGTCCGAAAGAAAGCTGACAAAAGATGAAAAAGAACAAAAACTGCAAAATATTGCAACGCTTTGCAGAATTGAAAAGCTTTTAGATAGCCATCCTTATGATTTGTCGGGTGGTGAACAGCAAAGAGCTGCGCTTGCGAAAATTTTACTTACAGAGCCTGAAATTCTCCTCTTAGACGAGCCGACAAAAGGTATGGATGCACATTTTAAAGAAGAATTTGCAGATATTTTGTTAGACTTAAAAGCAAACGGAGTTACTATACTTATGGTATCGCACGATATTGAATTTTGCGCTGAATTTGCCGACAGATGCGCACTTATGTTTGATGGAAGCATAACATCTGTGGATACACCGAGAGAGTTTTTTAAAGGCAAGAGCTTTTACACAACATCGGCAAATCGTATGGCGCGGACAAGACTTCCCGATGCTGTTTTGGCAGAGGACATAATTTTGGCATGCGACGGCAAAGTGCAAAAAAAAGAAAAACAAGTTCGAAAAATTGAATTGCATAATACCGAAAAGGAAATTAAACCGCAAAAAGAAAATATAAGAAAATTAACTCCTGCAAGAATTATCATCGGCAGTATTTTTGCGTTGCTTTTTGTGTTAACATCATTATCCTTTCTGGCGGATATAAATATATTTAATTTTGCAGAAGTAAACTTTTTAGGTTTAGGTACTTTGCAGATAATTGCTGTAATTGAAATTGCTGTTAGCTGTCTTTGCTTTTTTCCTCAAAAAGATATAGGAATTGAGATAATACAAGCCCCCAAGTCTGACAGAAAGCTGACAAAAAGAACACTTGTGGCAACATTTTTGATACTGCTTTTGATTCCGCTTACAATTTATGTAGGTATTTTCTTTTTGGGTAACAGAAAGTATTATTTTATAAGCCTTTTAATCATACTGGAAACCATAATACCCTTTTGTATGGTGTTTGAATCAAGAAAGCCAAAGGCAAGAGAGCTTATTGTAATAAGCGTTCTGTGTGCTATTGCAGTAGCGGGCAGAGCAGCTTTCTTTATGCTGCCTCAATTTAAGCCCGTTATCGCACTTGTAATTATAGCAGGAGTATGTTTTGGCGGAGAAACGGGATTTTTAGTGGGCGCAGTTACCGGATTTGTTTCAAACTTTTTCTTCGGTCAAGGTCCGTGGGCACCATGGCAGATGTTTGCTTTTGGTGTTATTGGTTTTATTGCCGGAATACTTTTTAAAAAGGGATTTTTAAGAAAAACTAAGGTCTCACTTTGCATATTTGGATTTTTAGCAACATTTGTTGTTTACGGAGGTATTATGAACCCTGCCTCAGTTATTATGTGGCAGAATAAAATTACCCCCGAAATGATAGTGTATGCTTACATTATGGGAATGTCGTTTGATTTAATTCACGCACTTTCTACTGCCTTTTTTCTTTGGTTCGTATCAGAGCCTATGATAGATAAGCTTGAGAGGATTAAAATAAAATATGGTTTGGTTCAACGTTAGCTATGTATATACAGCCAAAATATTGTTTTTAATACATAATATTACTGTAATATACATATAATATGTTGACGATGTAATCTTATTATGATAATATATATTATGAAGAATTTTTGTTCTTTGAGCACACGTTTGCTGATAACGTAAAAACGTTATCAGATCCATACCGGATTTAAAACCGTTTCTTAAAGTTTAGTTTTTACCTCTTCGTTAATACACATTACCACATTTTTAGTAGCTATATTATCTGCCTCCTTTAATTATAATAAAGGAGTTGTTCGGTTTGTGTATTTCAATAAGACCTACCACAAAATAAAAAATCCAATTTATACGGAGGAAGAATGAAACGTATTGCAGTCGGAATATTAGCTCATGTTGATGCTGGCAAAACAACTCTCTCAGAAGGTCTTTTGTATTCTGCGGGAGAAATACGCAAGCTCGGCAGAGTTGATACCAAAGATACATTTTTAGATACTAACGAGTTAGAACGCAAAAGGGGCATTACCATTTTTTCTAAGCAGGCGGTAATCAGTTTAGAAAATACGGTGATGACTCTTTTAGACACACCCGGACACGTTGATTTTTCGGCAGAGGCAGAGCGAACTTTAAGTGTGCTTGATTATGCCATTTTGGTTATAAGCGGAACTGACGGCATCCAAAGCCATACGATAACTCTGTGGGATATGCTTAAAAAACATAAAATACCGATATTTATTTTTATAAATAAGCTCGACTTAGCGGGAAGTGATAAAAAACGTGTTATTGATGAGCTTAAAAATGAATTTAAAGAAAATTTTGTTGACTTTTCAGACAAGGCAGAAATATTAACCGAAAATCTTGCGGTTTGCGATGAAAAGCTTATGGAAGAATTTGAAAATGGTGAGATTTCAGAAAATTCTGTCGCAAATGCCATTAAAAAAAGAAATGTTTTTCCTTGTTTTTCAGGCTCGGCACTTAAAATGGAAGGTGTAGAGTATTTTATTAAAGTCTTTGACAAGCTCACTAAAGAAGTAAGCGCAATGAACGAATTTGGTGCGAAAATCTTTAAAATAAGTCAGGATGACAAAGGTAACCGTCTTACTTTTATGAAAATTACCGGCGGCAGTCTTAAAGTAAAAAGTTTAATTGAATCTGATGAATCTACCCAAGAAAAAATTAATGAAATCCGCATATATTCGGGCGATAAATATACAACTCAAACAGAGGTTTTGCCCGGTTGTGTTTGTGCTGTTGTCGGACCTAAAAAAACATCAGCAGGGCAAGGTCTGGGATTTGAAAAAAATGCATCAAAACTTACATCTGAGCCAATTTTTGCCTATCGTGTTATTTTGCCAAAGGGAATAGAACCGACAGTTGCCTTTGACAAGCTAAGAGAATTAGAGCAAGAAGAAACACAGCTTAAAGTGACGTGGAACTCTCAACTTAAAGAAATACAGTTGCGTTTGATGGGCGAAATTCAGCTTGAGGTTTTAAAACAACTTATATTGAAGCGTTTTGATATGGCAGTTGAGTTTGAGGAAGGACGAATTGTTTATAAAGAAACAATAGAAAACACAGTCGAGGGTGTGGGGCATTTTGAGCCGTTAAGACATTATGCAGAGGTTCATTTGCTTTTGTCGCCGCTTGAGCAAGGCTCGGGAATGCAGTTTGAATCAGATTGCCCCGAAAATGTGCTTGATAAAAACTGGCAAAGACTCATTTTAACTCATCTTATGGAAAAACAACACATAGGTGTACTTACAGGCTCTCCGATAACAGATATAAAAATTACCTTAAAATCAGGAGCAGCGCATTTAAAGCATACAGAGGGCGGGGATTTTCGTCAGGCAACCTACAGGGCGGTAAGACACGGATTAAGACGGGCGAAATCTGTGCTTTTAGAGCCTTATTATGATTTTATTATTGATATCCCTGCCGAAAATGTTGGAAAGGCAATGACGGATTTAGACCTTTTAGGTGCAGAATTTTCTGTTTATCACGCAGGCGGAGAAATGGCTAAAATTAAAGGTAATGCACCTGCTGTGGCAATCAGAAACTATCACAGCCAAATTACAGGTTATACGCACGGCAAAGGTAGAATGACTTGTAATTTAAGCGGTTACGGTAAATGTAAAAATGCTGATAGCGTTATTGAATCAATTGGCTATGATGTAGATTCAGATATTGAAAATACCGCCGATTCCGTTTTTTGTTCTCATGGAGCAGGTTTTAATGTAAAATGGGACGAGGTAACGGAGCATATGCACTTAGAAAGTGTGTTAAAGCCTAAAAAAACAGAGCCTGAAAGAACGACTGTTGTTCGTTCAGCAAATATTAACGCAACTGATGATGAGCTTTTAAGAATATTTGAAAAAACGTATGGTAAGGTAGAAACAAAACTTTCGTCTTATGCTTTAAAAACTAAAAAAGATGCAGAAAAAAACTATAAGTCGCACAACAGCAGAAAAAAACACGAAAAAGATTATCTTTTAATTGACGGATATAATATAATTTTTGCGTGGGAAGACCTTAAAGAAATTGCCAAAGACAGCTTAGAAGCGGCAAGAAATGCGCTGATTGAAAGAATCTCTGTTTATAAAATATTTAAAGCTTGCGAAATTATAATAGTTTTTGATGCATATAAAGTAAAAGGGAATCGTGGAGAAGTAGAACAAGATAAAGGTATAACCATTGTGTATACCAAAGAGTCACAGACTGCTGATGCATATATAGAAAAAGCTGCAAAAGAGCTTACTAAAGATTATAACGTAACCGTTGCGACATCAGACGGGGTAGAGCAGCTTATTATCTTCAGCAGCGGAGCATACAGAATGCCTGCAAGCCACCTAGAAGATGAAGTTATAAATGTTGAAAAAAATATTAAAACCCTGATTGAGCAAAATAATGCCGAAACAGATGCATCAGGATTTTTAAAGGTGCTAGAAGAAAAGCTTTCAGAGTGGAAAAGTAAAAACAACGAAGATTAACATTTAAAATAACAGTTTAAAGAGGTGATTTTGTGGATTTAGCATCCAAAAAGATTGACGAATTAAAAGAAATTGCAAAAAATATGGGTATTAAAGGCATTGCAAAGCTGAAAAAAAACGAATTAATTGAATGCATTAATAAAAAAGAAAATATTTCGGAACAAACAAGTGAAATTGACGAAAAAATATCATCTGAAGAAATGCCAAAGTCAGAGCAAAAATCCGGTCTTATGCTTCAAGGAGACGACAACCTGGTCGGCGGCGTTTTAGAGGTTATGGAAGATGGCTTTGGATTTTTGCGTGGAGAAAACTATCTTTCTACACCTAAAGATGTGTATGTTTCGCCAACGCAGATTCGCAGATTCAACTTAAAGACAGGCGACAAAGTAACAGGCATAGGCAGAAAACCAAAAGAAGGCGAAAAATTTCCGGCGCTTATTTTCGTTCAGCACGTTAATGATGATACACCCGATAAAGCAATTCGCAGAAAACCGTTTGAATACTTAGTGCCGATTTTTCCTGAAGAAAGAATAAGGCTTGAAAATGGCTCGTCTGATTTCGCGATGCGATTAGTTGACCTTATTGCACCAATAGGCAAGGGGCAAAGAGGTTTGATAGTAGCACCTCCAAAAGCGGGAAAAACTACACTTTTAAAGAACATTGCAAACAGTATCGAAACAAATCATCCTGAAGTTGAGCTTATTGTGCTTTTAATTGATGAGCGACCCGAAGAGGTTACCGATATGAAACGTTCAATAAAGGGTGATGTCGTTTATTCTACATTTGACCAGCTTCCTGAGCATCACGCAAAGGTTGCAGAAATTGTGTTAGAACGTGCAGAACGGCTGGTTGAACAGAAAAAAGATGTTGTAGTGCTTTTAGACTCAATAACCCGTTTAGCACGAGCTTATAATTTAACTGTTCCGTCATCGGGCAGGACACTGTCCGGCGGTATTGACCCCGGAGCACTTCATAAACCCAAAAAGTTTTTTGGGGCTGCACGAAATATCGAAAACGGAGGCAGCTTGACAATACTTGCTACCGCACTTGTTGAGACAGGCAGCCGTATGGATGATGTTATATTTGAAGAATTTAAGGGAACGGGCAATATGGAGCTTCATTTAGACCGCAAGCTTTCTGAAAAAAGAATTTTCCCTGCAATTGATATAGCAAAATCGGGAACGAGAAAAGAAGAGCTTTTGCAAACTCAAAAAGAGCTTGAGGCGGTTTGGAACATAAGACGAGAACTGTCTACTCAAAATACTCAGGATGTTGCGGAACAGCTTATAGGTAACTTAATTAGAACCAAAACAAATGAAGAATTTATAGTGCAGATTTTAAGCGGCTTTGAAAGAAATAAATCAGCAATAAGAATGAACAATAAAAATAATAAATATTGATAAAAACACAGATTGCATTGCAATCTGTGTTTTTATCATACACCCAAAACTTGCAGAATTAAGCCTGCAACAATTCCGGTTAAAGCAACAATTAAAACTATGCGTATGTTTTCTCTTTTACGTTTGTTTGCTTTAAATAAAACTAAAATTCCCACACCTGCACCCGCACATAAACCACTTACGGCAGAACCAAAGCTGATAGCACCGGATATTAAAAGTCTGGTTATGACTACCGACGAGACACAGTTTGGAATCAAACCAATTATTGCAGCAATTACAGGCTGAAACACCGAGTCATTTAAAAGCAAAGCAGAAAGCCGTTCGTGTCCTATAAGTTCAACAGCCGTATTTAAAAGAAATGATATTATCAAAATGAAAATATATATGCTGATCGTATGACGAAAAGCACCGAATAAAATACCACGTTTTTCACAATCACAATCTATGCAGATATCTTCGTTTATTTGTTCGGCTAAAGAAGCATCGTTCTTTTTAAAAAAACGCGTGGCAACTAAATCAGTAATAAATCCTGCGATAAGTGCAACTATAATTTTAACCGAAATCAACTTCAAAATAATGCCGGCACTTTGCGGACTGCTTAAAAGCACAGGAAGAGCCTCGTCAGATGTTGACACAAATACGGAGACGAGAGTTCCCATTGTTATGACACGACCTGCGTAAAAATTAGCCGCTGCGACAGAAAATCCACATTGAGGTACACAGCCTAAAAGCGACCCGACAACAAAACCGAATTTTCCGGTTTGTGAAAGGGTGTTTTCGATTGTATGTGATTTTTTGTACTCAATATACTCGATTAAAAGATATGCCAAAAACAAAAACGGCAGCATCTTAAATGAATCGGTAATTGTATGTTCAAATACGTGTAAAACAATATCCAACATTTAAAACCACCTTTCTTTGATAATTTAAATACAAAGACTAAAGCACCTGATTTAAAATCTCACGCATTTTTTCTAATGCTATACCTCTGTGGCTGATTGCATTTTTTTCATCAGAAGAAAGCTCGGCAAAGCTTTTTTGATAATGTTCGCTGTAAAAAACGGGGTCATATCCAAAACCACCCTCACCGCGAGGCTCAGTTAAAATTATGCCCTCGGTTTCGCCGCGTGTGCTGTAAGTTTTTTCACCGGGCATTACTAAGCACATAACGCAAACAAATCGGGCGGTGCGCTTTTCGTATGGCACAGACTCTAATGCGCGGAGAAGCTTTTCGGTATTGCTTTCATCGGTTGCGTTTTCGCCCGAATAACGTGCAGAATAAACTCCGGGTGCCCCGTCTAAAGCATCAACCTCAAGACCTGAATCATCAGCTAAGACAGGTACCGACATTTTTTCTGCCAAAACTGATGCTTTTTTTAATGCATTTTTATAAAAAGTGTCTCCGTCTTCTTCGATTTCTATAGAAAATGGTAGGTCAGAAAGTCCTAATACTTCAACACCGTTTAAAATTTCGCGAATTTCTTTTAACTTGCCTTTATTTCCGGTTGCTACCAAAAGTTTTTTAGAATATGTTTTATTCATTTGTCGCTCCTTGTGTTGTAATTTATTTCATTATTATTTTTTTAGTAATACGGCATAAATAAGCCTCTTTTTTAAATATTATACTTTAAATATTGGCTGTTATCAAGAAAAATAAACAATTTGACAATTTTATTTATTTTAAGAGTAAAATTTGATTGCAAAAATTGTCAATATATGATATGATTATATTCATATGATATAGGAGGGGATAGTATGCTCGAATTAATCATGGTGCGTCATGGTGAGACTACGAGTCCGGTTACAAATAAATATATAGGAGTTACAGACGTTCCTTTAGGCGAGCGCGGAAAAAGGCAGGCAATGTCGCTTGCACGTATGTTCGCGCGTGAAAAATTAGATGCGATATATACAAGTCCCTTAGAACGTGCAAAAAAAACGGCAGAGCCTATTGCAAAGGAGCTTTATTTGGATTATCAGATTTTAAGTGAGCTTTCTGACCGCAATTACGGCATATGGGAAGGCATGACGATGGAGGAAATTCAGGAAAAATATCCCAACGAGCATGATTTGTGGTATAAAACCTGGCCCGATTATGAAATTCCGCAAGGTGAAAGTGAAATGCAGGTGTATGAAAGAAATGCTGAAGCATTAAAGAAAATACTTGCAAATCATGATAAAGGCAAGGTTTTAATAGTGTCGCATCAGATTTGTATAAGAAATATG
Source organism: Clostridia bacterium (assembly GCA_045595745.1). Classification (GTDB taxonomy): domain Bacteria; phylum Bacillota; class Clostridia; order UBA1381; family UBA9506; genus RGIG1666. Next base: position 10,616 of record JAZOBB010000012.1, read on the forward strand.
CTGTCTATGCTTTTTGAAATGAACATTGGCAGCGGGTGGCATTTTCAAATAAATCATGCAGGAATATGCCGCTTAAAAATTGATGAATACGGTTATGCAACTATGACATCATTTAACGAAATATAAAATCCCCTATAAAATAAATTATTAGTATCTTTTGGAGGTCTAAAATGGCAAACGTAAGAAGAATTTTTGTTGAAAAAAAGAAAGGCTTTGATGTTGAGGCAACTCATTTATTAAAGGATTTAAAAGAAAATCTGTCAATTGGCGGATTAAAAGAGGTTCGCTTGGTACATCGTTATGATGTAGAAGGAATTACCGATGAAGAATATGCTGCTGCAAGAAATCTTATTTTCAGCGAGCCGCCGGTTGATTACGCATACGATGAAGAATATCCGCTTCCGGAAAATGCAAAAGTTTTTGCAAGTGAGCTTTTGCCGGGTCAGTATGACCAACGTGCAGATTCTGCGGCTGAGTGCATTCAGCTTCTTACAAAAAAAGAACGTCCGAACGTTCGTGTGGCAAAGCTTACCGTGCTTATCGGTGATGTATCGGATGACGAAGTTGAAAAAATTAAAAAATATCTTATAAATCCTGTAGAATCGTGGGAAACAACACTTGAAAAGTTTGATACATTAGAGATGGAAGCTAAGATTCCTGACGATGTGGCAATTATTTCAGGTTTTATTTCGTTATCAGAAGACGGATTAAAAGAGATGCTTGAAAGCTACGGTTTTGCAATGGATTTAGACGACATAAAGTTCTGTCAGGATTACTTTGCTAACACAGAAAAACGAGACCCTTCAATTACAGAAATGCGTATGATTGATACATATTGGTCAGACCATTGCCGTCACACTACTTTTTCAACAAAAATTAATGATATATCTTTTGAAGATGGAAAATATGCAAAGCCGATAGAGGCTGCTTTTAATCAATATAAAAAAGCAAGAGAAACCTTGTATGTAAACAAGAAAAAAGACCTTTGCTTAATGGATATTGCGACAATTGCGGCAAAAGAGCTTAAAGCAGGTGGCTATTTAACAGCACTTGACGAATCAGAAGAAATCAATGCTTGTTCAATTTGCGTCGATGTTGATATCGACGGAAAAACTGAAGAATGGTTAGTTATGTTTAAGAACGAAACACATAACCATCCTACCGAAATTGAGCCGTTTGGTGGGGCTGCAACCTGTCTTGGCGGTGCTATTCGTGACCCGTTATCAGGTCGTTCTTATGTATATCAGGCTATGCGTGTAACCGGTTCGGGCGACCCGAGAAAAACTCTGGCAGAAACAACTCCCGGAAAGCTTATGCAACGTAAAATTTCTACCGGTGCGGCTGCAGGATACAGCTCTTACGGAAACCAGATTGGTCTTGCTACCGGTCAGGTTACTGAAATTTATGACGAGGGATATATTGCAAAAAGAATGGAAATAGGTGCGGTTATTGCAGCTGCTCCTAAAAAGAATGTTATTCGTAAACGTCCCGAAGCCGGCGATGTTATAATTCTTCTTGGCGGCAGAACAGGTCGTGACGGTTGTGGTGGCGCAACCGGTTCTTCAAAAGCGCATACCGAAAAATCATTGGAAAGCTGTGGAGCAGAGGTTCAAAAAGGTAATGCTCCTGTTGAAAGAAAGCTCCAAAGACTGTTCCGTGACGGAGACGTTACAAGACTTATTAAACGTTGTAACGACTTTGGTGCAGGCGGTGTATCAGTTGCAATCGGTGAGCTGGCAGATGGTCTTATTATCGACCTTGACAAAGTACCTAAAAAATACGACGGCTTAGATGGCACAGAACTTGCTATTTCTGAATCTCAGGAACGTATGGCAGTTGTAGTTGCTAAAGCCGATATGGATAAATTTATTGAATATGCTCACAGAGAAAATCTTGAGGCTACTAAAGTTGCAGATGTAACCGACTTAAACCGTCTTACAATGTATTGGAGAGGTAACGTAATTTGTGATATTTCACGTGATTTCTTAAATACAAACGGCGCAGTTAAAAATGCTGATGCTAAAGTTTCAGCACCGGCTGAAGAATCCTATTTTGATAAAAAAGCATCAACTGATGATATTAAAACCGAATGGTTTAACTTAATGGCTGACTTAAACGTAGCAAGCCAAAAGGGTCTTTGCGAACGTTTTGACTCAAGCATCGGTGCAGGAACAATTTTAATGCCGTTTGGCGGAAAATATCAGCTTACACCAAATATTTGTATGGCAGCAAAAATTCCTGTGCTTTCAGGCGAAACCAATACAGGTACTTTAATGTCATACGGCTACGATCCGAAACTTTCTTCTTGGAGCCCGTTCCACGGTGCAGTTTATGCGGTTGTTGAATCAGTTTCTAAAATCGTAGCAACAGGCGGTAACTATAAAAACATTTATCTTACTTTCCAGGAATATTTTGAAAAGCTGGGAGCGGATTCAAAACGATGGGGCAAACCTTTTGCGGCATTGCTCGGCGGTTATTGGGCGCAGTCAAGCTTAAAGCTTGCGGCAATTGGCGGTAAGGATTCAATGTCAGGCTCATTTAATGATATGGATGTTCCTCCGACTTTGGTTTCTTTTGCAGTTGACCCTGTAAAAGCTGATAAAGTTATTTCGGGTGAATTAAAGCGTGCTGACAGCGATTTATATCTGCTTAAAGTTAAGCGTACCGATGATGATATGCCTGATTTTGATGCTCTTACTAAAATGTACGAAATGGTTTATAATATGGCCCAGCAGGGTAAAATACTTTCTGCATATACTGTTCGTGCAGGTGGTTTAGCTGAGGCAATCAGTAAAATGGCATTTGGTAACAAAATCGGTGTTAACCTTAACGATAATGCTAAAGAATATCTGTTTGCTCCTGAAATTGGCTCGATTGTAATTGAAGTAGCTAAGGATTGCAAGGTCGACGGCATTAAAATCGGTGAAACAACAAATGATTCTGCAATTGTTTGTGGCGATACAAAACTTGATATTGACGAACTTATTGCTGCTTGGCAAAAACCGCTCGCGGGTGTTTATCCCATCAGTGCAGAAGAGCCGAAAGAGGCTGTTCCTACATTCAGCTTTGTAAATGAACATCCGATAGTTGCAGGCGAAACATTTGCAAAACCGCGTATCTTTATTCCGGTATTCCCTGGTACAAACTGCGAATATGATTCAGCTCGCGCGTTTACCCGTGCCGGTGGTGTTTGCGAAACATTTGTAATTAAAAACTTAGTGCCGAGCGATATTGAAGAATCGGCAGCTCAAATGGTTAAACATATTAAAAACAGCCAGATTATCATGATTCCGGGCGGATTCTCAGCTGGTGACGAGCCTGAGGGTTCGGGTAAATTTATCGCAACTGTGTTCCGTCATCCTGATGTTAAGGATGCTGTTATGGAGCTTTTAAATCACAGAGACGGCTTAATGTTGGGTATCTGTAACGGATTCCAGGCATTAATTAAGCTTGGTTTAGTACCTTACGGCGAAATTTGTCCTATGGGCGATGATTCCCCGACGCTTACATTTAACACAATTGGTCGCCACGTGTCACAAATGGTACACACCCGTGTGTGCTCAACACTTTCTCCGTGGTTCTCGGGCGTAAAGGTTGGTGACATTCACACAGTTCCCGTATCACACGGCGAAGGCAGATTTGTCGCAAATGCCGAGTGGGTTAAAAAGCTTGCCGAAAACGGTCAGATTGCAACACAGTATGTTGACCTGACGGGCAAGCCCACCATGGATATCCGCTACAACCCGAACACCTCCATGGGTGCGATCGAGGGCATCACATCTCCCGATGGCAGAGTCCTTGGTAAGATGGGCCACAGCGAGCGCTGGCAGAAGGGCCTGTACCGCAATGTTCCCGGCGAGTACGACATGAAGCTGTTTGCTTCCGCTGTGAAGTATTTCCTGTAATAGCATATGGCAATCCCCCGAAAGGCACTGTCGTTTCGGGGGATGTTTTATTTTATAGCAAAAAGAAGGCTTCCTCATATACAAGGAAGCCTCTTTTTTATTTGTTATAATAGCAATACAACTGACACGAGATCATACCATTGTAAAGCTTTCTGCGCTTGTCTGCCTTTCTGCCGAATCTGCGTTCGAAATCGTCATCGCCGCAGATGATGTATGCAGGTGCTTTGATCACCTTTCCCATCACCTCGTAGATTTTCCGAGCCTCCTCAAGCTCAAGCATTCTCTCGCCGTAAGGGGGATTGCAGATGGTTACCGCATTTTCAATCGGCTTGAAATCACGGATGTCACGCTGTTCAATGTGCAGGAACTTGTCCACGCCTGCCTTTTTGGCGTTGTCCATCGTCAGACGGATCGCCTCGGGATCAATGTCAAAGCCGTAGCCCTCAAATCCCACGCTGCGGTCGATTCTGTCAAGCGCCTCGGAACGAGCCTCCTGCCATGCGGACTTCGGAACGCAGTCCCACTGCTCGGCGATGAAACGCCTGTCCAGTCCCGGTGCAATTTTGCATGCACGGCGAGCCGCTTCAATGAGGAACGTGCCGCTGCCGCAGAACGGATCACAGACGATCGTGTCGCTGCGCAGACGAGCGAGATCAAGAATGCCTGCCGCCAGCGTTTCACGGATGGGCGCAAGGTTGGAATTGCGGCGGTAACCACGCTTGTGCAGCCCTGCCCCCGTCGTATCCAGATAAATGCTCACCTGATTTTTCAGAATGGTGAACTGCAGCTGGTGCAGACTGCCCGTTTCTGCCAGAAATTCGGAGGTTTTGTATGCCGCCTGCAAACGCTTGACGGCTGCCTTTTTGAGAATCTTCTGGCATGCTGGAATGCTGTGGAGCGTGGAATTCAGTGAATGTCCCTTGATGGGGAATGCATCATCCTTGCCGATGAAGCGTTCGAGAGGGGCACGGAACATGCCCTCGAACAGCTCCTCAAAGGTTTCGGCTTTGTATTCCGCAAGCAGAATCTGAATGCGTTCTGCTACTGAAATGCCGATATTTGCACGGGCGAGGGTGTTGAAATCCCCCGTCCAGCTCACTCTGCCATCCTGCACGGTGATGTTCTCACCGTCGATGCGTGTCACTTCAAAACGCAGAACCTTTTCCAGCCCGAAGTGACAGGGGGCGGAAAAACGGATGTTGTTTGTGTTTGTCATATTATTCCTCGTTCGGTTCCTGGGGCTCTTGCGGCTCCTGAGGTTCCTGCGGCTCCGGCGGTGTGGGCGGATCCTCTACAGGCGGCTCGGGGGGATCGGGTGTGATCTCCGGAGGCGTATCTTCGCCGCCGTTTCCACCGGTAGTAGGCTTGGTTGTGGACTGACCGCCGCTGCCGCTTT
>JAZOBB010000013.1:0-16758 GCA_045595745.1 Clostridia bacterium
TCGTCAAATTCACCTGCAATCAGGCAGAATGGTTTAGGTGCTGCAATGCCAAGAAGCTCAGAGTGATCCATTTTATTTTTTATAAATTTGTCTACACTATTATGCCAGTACCAGATATCATTCCAGTTGGTTTGTTCCCAGCCAATACCGAAATCGCTGGCAACAATGACCTTAACTCTTTCGTCAAGACAACCTGTGTAAAATGCCATTTTTCCGCCTAAAGAGTGTCCCGCAATACCTATACGTGAACTGTCAACTCTGGAATCTGCGGCTACCGCATCGATAAGGAGAGTCGTATCTGAAACCAGTTTTCCTACACCGCTCCAATTCGGATTATCCTTTCTTAGACATCTTCCCGCCTCGCCCCAAAGGTCAAATCCCTTTTTTTCATATATATTCTGCGTGTATGTAAGATAATAGGCATCTGCACTTGCAGTAATATATCCTCTTTTTACAAGGTTTTTCATTAATGCAATTTCGCTGTATTTTTCAATTACTTCACCCGTTTCCAGGTCAAATCCAAGCATTCCTTCAGGAAAGTAAAAAGGAATAACAACTGCAGGACATAACGAAGTCAGATTTTTGGGGAAGGCAATCATAACCCGCTGTAACGATTTAGGGTCATTTCTTTGCACATAAACCTCAAGGTCAAAGTCTTCATACTCGTATTTTTTAATAAATGTTGCAGGTTCCTTTGGAATATCATATGACGGAGCTCCCAAAGCCTCAAGCCATTTTCTTTTTATGTTGTTCATAATAATCCCGTCCTTTTATTTTTTGCATTAATTTGCCGGACTTAAACCGGCAAACCTTATTTTATACAGCAAGGTAAATCTCAAATTGTCACACATTTTAAATTATTTTACCTCTATAACTTCTTCTGTTTCAAACAAATACAAATAGCATTTTTTGACCGGCAGACTATAAATTAACTCCGCCGCACGAGCGTAATAGTAAAGCTGAATTTTATATTTTTCCGCTACCTCTTCTTTCGAGGTTATATGCTCGGTTTTATAGTCAAGCACCGTTATTTCTCCATCACTTATAATCACACAGTCAATTACACCCTGAAGCATTATTGTCTCGTCGCCTGTATAATTGGACTCTGCCTCTTTTGCAGGTATGTTTATGCCGAACATAACCTCTCTTTCGACTTTTTCAGCAGATACTATGCTTTTACCCATATTGGTTTTTAAAAAGCGACCTATTTTTTTAACATCAACACATTCTGCTTCATCTTGCGTAAGATGGTTTTTGTTAACCATTTCTGCAATTTGCTCTTTTATTTCTTCTTCTGAACTTTTTGCAAAATCCAGTCTTTGCATAACAGTATGAAACGCTGTTCCCCGTGCCGCGCTGCTTAGCCTTTTTGATGCTGTTTCCTGCAAAAACTTAGGTCTGGGATACAGGTATACACCATCTTGACTTTCTTCTCTCAAATGTTTGTTTTTAAGCTCTGTTACGGTTACCTTTGTTGGCAGCGTGGTCTCTTTAAAATACGGATAACTGTAACGTATTCTATTTATTAATTTTTCTTTATTATATGTTTTGTCTGCTTGCTCCAAAAATTCGTTGCTTTGTTTATATTCAATAGCCGTATCGCCTTTGTGAATAGTCACAGACCACGGACTATTGCTATCGGATAATTTAATATTATAATCGATACTGTCACGTAGCGGTGAGCAACCGGGATGCACAAGCAAAGCCAATATAAACCAATCAAGATATGTCCCCGCTTTAAGCACAGCAGCAGGAATTGCTTTGCCTCTATCGTCAATAGCTGTGCCAAGTGCATATGCCCGCGAATGAACATCTTTAATAGAGCCTATTACAATAAGTTTTTCGCGTGCACGTGTAAGCGCAACATATAAAATTCGCATTTCTTCTGACAAAGTTTCGCGTTCAATTTTTTCGCGAACTATCGCACGGACAGCCGTAGGATATGTAATGCGTAAATCCGAATCTACAAATTTAGGACCATAACCCAGTTCAGAATGAATTAATACATTTTTAGATAAATCTCTGCGATTCATTTTTTTACCTGCGCCGCACAAAATCACAACAGGAAACTCAAGACCCTTACTTTTATGAATACTCATAATACGCACAACATCCTGCTCTTCGCCTATCGAACGTGCAACATCATAATCTCCGCCGGCCGCGCGGTATTTATCAATAAATCTTATAAAGCTGTAAAGACCGCGAAAACCGGTTTTTTCATACTCCTGTGCTCTCGTTGCCAGCAGACGCAAATTGCTTTGACGGATTACCCCATTAGGCTGCGCTCCCTGTGCATCATAAAATCCCGTTTGATTGTATAATGCCCAAATTAATTCGTCAAGCTGCAAATATTTTGATTGCTCACGAAAAGAAGTCAGTTTTTCTAAAAAAGCACGCACTTGCTCTGCAATTTTTGAATCATCATTTGCTTTTGCCAAAAGTGCCTCGTAAAAGCTCCCTTTTTTGTTTGCTATCCTGATTTGAGCAAGGTCATTCGTTGTGAAATTAAACATTTGCGACCTTAAAACCGATAAAAGTGGCAAATCCTGATACGGATTGTCTATAATCTGAAGCAGCGACATCATTATCTCTACTTCTGCACTCTCTAAAAATCCGCCGCCGGTTTCTGAATAGCACGGAATGCCGTACTCACTTAATGTAACACGAAAAATATTTGCCCAGTCTTTAGTCTTACGCAATATAATGCAAACGTCTTTATATGTAATTGGTCGATATCCGCTTTTTGTAAGCACCTGATAACCGCCTGAAATCAGTTCGGATATCTGTTTTGCCGCCAACCGTGCCTCAAGCTCTATTTCCTCAGCCGGTGGCTCGTCGTCATCCGAGATATTAGCTTCATCATCGGTAGTAGTTGGCTCTATAATATGCAATTGTAAATCAGCAGGCAATGGGTGCGGTGTTTCGGGATACTCTGCACCCATATACAATTTTTCCTCTTCGTTATAGTCCACCTCGCCTACCTCGTGCGACATTATTCTTTCGAAAATATCATTAATTCCCGATAAAATACAATCTCTGCTTCGAAAGTTTTTCGACAGAATTATTTTCTGACCAAACTCATTCCCATTACTTGAAAAACTATCCCTTTTTTCACAAAACAGTGTTGGGTCGGTGTTTCTGAATCTATAAATACTCTGCTTTATGTCCCCCACCATAAAAAGATTATTCTCTTTTTTTATCGACGAAAAAATTGCCTCTTGAAGTCGATTCGTATCCTGATATTCATCTATTAAAATCTCTTCAAAGCTATCTGACAAAATATGGGCAAGCGGAGTAGAATTTCCCTCTTCATCTGTCAAAAGCCGATAGCAGCCATGCTCTAAATCATTAAAATTTAGTATGTTTTTTTCTGTTTTTTTCTTATCAAAACGGTCCATTAGGCGCACAATAAGCTCAGACAAGCATCGCATTTGCGGGTATTGCGTAAGCAAAACCTTCTCCTGCTCTTCTGGCGTCAGCAACAAAAAGCCGTTTAAAATGTTTTTTGTAAAATCGTCCTTTGCTCTTTGACGTGCACTTTTTATATACTCACGATATTTAGGCTCTGTGCCCTTAGTCTGAGTTGGAAAACGTGCAAACTCAACGGACTCTGCCCATTTTTGTGCTTCGTTATAGTCAGTAATATCAAGCAGATGCTTAAAGCATTCCTGCTCTTGCGCCAAAAACAAAAACAAATTATCTCCGCCATCGTCTAGCTGAGCCTTTTTTAAAAGGTCATTATATTGCGCTATGATTTCCCTTATTTTATCTTGCGCAATACGGAGTATGTTTTCAGCCATCTCTGACTCGTTAAATTTTCCATAAGCACAATTAAATTTTTCTGCCGAATCCAAAAGCCACTTTTTCGGGTTTGGCAGACTCATTACGAACTTATATATCTGACTTACTAACTCATCAAAACCATCGCGGTTTTTAACACTTGAATAATTTTCTAAAAGCAAATAAAAAGGCTCTGCAAATTCTGTATCCTCATACATTTCATCAACGACCTCGTCTAAAGCCTCGAGCCACAAAAGGTTGCTCTCGGTTTCATCCGCCAAACGAAAGTTAGGGTCGATACCTGCAAGATTAAAATTCGCACGTAATGTATTTAAGCAAAACGAATGGATTGTGGTAATGTTAGCCTTTGCAGTCAGTGCCATTTGTCTTGACAAGGATTCTGATGATGGATTGTTTTCAAGCTTAGCCGCAATAGCTGCAGTAATTCGCTCGCGCATTTCTGCCGCTGCTGCATTGGTAAATGTAACAACTAAAAGGCGGTCGATATCCACAGGATTTTGTGGGTCTGTAATTTTTTCTATAATTCGCTCAACAAGCACTGCTGTTTTTCCGCTTCCCGCTGCCGCCGATACCAAAAGATTAGCTCCGCGCGTGTATATTGCCGCAAGCTGTTCATCGGTCCATCTGTTCGCCATACATTATCACACCCTTAGTATTAATATAATAATTGTAGCATAAAATCATAAAAAAATAAACTGAAATAATATAATTTGTAACATTTTTGTTAGCACTCTTGAGAAAAATATAGCTATGTGCTAAAATTATACTACTATTTTGCAGAAAGGATTTTTAAAATGTTAGACATTTGGCAGCGCATACCGGCATTTTTTATTATTTTGCATATTATAAGTCTGATTTTTGTTCTTTTCAAGGAACGAAAACGTCCCGAAAGCACAATTTCATGGATATTTACTCTTACTGTTTTGCCTGTATTCGGTCTGTTTTTATATATTTTTCTTGGAACGGCAAGATATGTAAATACCAAACGTAAATTCAGCAAAAAAAAGCTATATGATGATGCATATAAACGGATAATTCAAAGTCAGCTAGAGCACATTGAGCATGACGGAAGCAATTTTTGCTCTGGCGAATCCGCTGATTATATTGATATGATTTTAATGAACATAAAAACAGGAGACAGCCTTTATACTGATGATAATTCTCTTACTCTTTTTAAATCAGCACGCGAAAAATATGACGAAATGTTTAAAGATATTCGTTCTGCCAAAAAGACAATTAACGTAATGTATTACATTTTCAGGAACGACACTATCGGCAATGAATTAATAGACCTGCTTTCTGAAAAGGCATCAGAGGGTGTTGAGGTGCGTTTAATTTATGACAGCTTTGGCAATTTAAAAACTCCTGCAAAGACTTTTAAAAGACTTAAATCTGCCGGAGGTCAAGTAATACGATTTCTGCCACAAAATTTTTTAAATCTGCTTAGAATAAATTATCGAAATCACCGCAAAATTGTTGTGATAGATGGCGAAATCGGATATGTAGGCGGCATTAACATTGGCGACGAATATTTAGGACTCGACATGACAAAAAGTCCGTGGCGCGATACTCATCTTAAAATAGTCGGCAGTGCTGCCGCAGCCCTGCAGCTACAGTTTTTAATGGATTGGCAATATTTAATTGATGAAAAAATAGATGAACAAAATGCAATAGAAAAGTTTTTTTCAACTCGCAAGTATAACGGAAAATCAGCGGTACAAATAGTGTCAAGCGGTCCTGATAGCCCGTCACAACAAATAAAATACAGCTTTGTTAAGCTTATCAGCAAGGCTAAAAAAACACTTTATTTGCAAACTCCTTATTTGATACCCGATGACACAATTAAAGACGGACTAAAAATTGCTGTTAAATCCGGTGTAGATGTTCGTGTTATGATTCCCGGTGTTCCTGATAAAAAATTTGTTTATTATGCCACTTTATCGTATGTAGAAGAATTGCTTGAGGCAGGCATCAAGGTATATCGATATGACGGTTTTTTGCACAGCAAAATGTTAGTAAGCGATGCTAAAGTCTGCACTTTAGGCACAACCAATATAGATTTACGCGGATTTAATCTGGCTTTTGAAATTAACGCATTTATTTATGATTCACATTTTGCAGAAAAATGCGAAGAAATGTTCTTAGAAGATATTAAATCGTGCAGCGAGCTTACTCTTGACAGCTTTAAAAATCGCAGTCTGTGGCTTAAATTTAAAGAATCTATTTTCAGGTTACTATCACCGTTAATGTAAAATCTCAATATAAATATTAAATTAGCTTTTGTCGAAAAGTTTTTTAAATTCGACAAAAGCTTATTTTTTTCATCAAAGGATAATTTATATAATATGCCGTATATTATATATGGAAATATTTGTAAATATAACAAAGGAGGAGTTTAATTTGGATATTAAACTGCAAATGAAAGGTCGCACTTTAATAGCATCTTTAACAGGAGAACTGGACCACCACAGTGCTAAAACAGTTAAGGATATGTTAGAGACTGCAATAATAAACAAGTCAGCACAAAATATGGTATTTGATTTTTCGAATCTTACATTTATGGATAGCTCGGGTATTGGACTTATAATAGGACGCTATAAACTGATTACTTCTTTCGGCGGCAAGGTAAGTATTGTAAGCCACAGTAAAACCTTAAATCGCTTGATAAGTATGTCAGGTCTGACTAAGCTGATGGAAATTTTTGAAACAGTTGACCGCGCTTTAGAAAGTATGCAGGGAGGAAGATAAAATGAACAATACTAAAGATAATGAAATGACGCTTGCGTTTGTAAGTAAATCATCTAACGAGGGCTTTGCTCGGGCTGCCGTAGCTGCCTTTGTCGCTCAGCTTGACCCAACCTTAGACGAACTGGCAGATATTAAAACTGCTGTTTCTGAAGCCGTAACCAACGCAATTATACACGGATACGGAACTAAAGACGGTATGGTACATATAAGTTGCGAAATAATTGACAGAACCGTCAGAATAAGTGTTTCGGATAGCGGACAAGGCATAGAAAATCTTGCGCAAGCTATGCAGCCACTATATAGTGGTTGCCCGGAAATGGAACGTTCAGGTATGGGCTTTACTGTTATGGAAACCTTTATGGACAGCTTAGATGTCGAATCAAAGCGGGGCATCGGTACAACAGTACATATGAGCAAAATACTTAAAGCGTAAATCGCAGTTGGGATAAGGAGGTGTGTTATGCAGGAGCATACCAATTGCGAAATATATAAATTAATTTTTCTTGCGCAAGACGGCGACCGTTGTGCCTTAGAAACGCTGATAAAAGAGAATATTAAGCTGGTTTATTCTATTGCTCATAAGCTTACGGGACGTGGTATCGAGCTTGAAGATTTAGTACAGATTGGCTCGATAGGATTAATAAAAGCTATTAAAAAATTTGATGCAGGCTTTGATGTTAAGTTTTCGACCTATGCTGTTCCTATGATTATGGGTGAAATGAAACGTTTTTTAAGAGACAACGGTCCTATTAAGGTAAGCAGAAGCCTTAAAACCTTGGCAAACAAGGCATTTGCCGTTAAAAGCAGACTGTCTGAGGAATTGGGAAGAGAACCCACAATAAGCGAAATTGCCGAAGATTTAGGCGTTACTTCAGCTGATTTAGCCATTGCACTTGATGCAGTTAAAACTCCGGAGTCTATATATACACCATATGGTGATGATGACAGCATTTTGCTGATAGATAAAATAAATGGTGGTTTAGAAAATGAGGGAAATACAGTAAATAAAATTGCCCTGGCAGAATTAATTTCAAAACTACCTGAGCGCGAACGAAAAATAATAATATTAAGATATTTTAAAGATAAAACACAAACTCAAATTGCAAAGCAATTAGGAATATCGCAAGTACAAGTTTCAAGGCTGGAAAAAAAGATTTTAACAATTATGAGAAATTCACTGTCGGCAGGATAATAGTTAGGAGCTTTAGCAAAATGAAATTCATTTTGCTAAACCCTTCTGCATACAAAAAGTCGGTTGGTAAAACCAACCGACTTAATTTTTAAATTAGTTAAGGATAGCTTTTTCAGTCTCTTTATCAAAGATATGAATTTTGTTGCCATCTAAAGCAATCTTAATTGTATCACCCATTTTAGCAGTAGTTCTCGGGTTAACAATTGCAGTAAAGCTTGTGCCCTCAATGTTTAAATACAAGTGAGTTGTAGCACCCATAAGCTCTGTAATTTCAACCTTTGCATCAACTGTGCAATCCGGAGCAGAAGAAATGTATGCTTCTTCGTCATGCATATTTTCAGGACGAATACCCATAATAACCTGCTTACCGATGTACTCACTGCCTTCTAATTTAGCAGCTTTGCCATCAGGAATTTTAACAGATGAATCACCGAAGGTCAGGTATAAACCGTCATCCTTCTTTTCAAGTGTTGCGTCAACAAAGTTCATCGGAGGACTTCCGATGAAGCCTGCAACGAATACGTTGCACGGATTATCATAAAGAACCTGAGGACTGTCAATCTGCTGAATGAAACCGTCCTTCATAACTACGATACGTGTACCCATGGTCATAGCCTCTGTCTGGTCATGTGTAACGTAGATAAAGGTTGTCTGTAATCTCTTATGGAGCTTACCGATTTCTGTTCTCATCTGACCTCTCAGCTTAGCATCAAGGTTAGAAAGCGGTTCGTCCATCAAGAATACTTTAGGTTCACGAACGATTGCACGACCTAAAGCAACACGCTGTCTCTCACCACCGGACAGAGCCTTCGGCTTTCTGTCGAGCAAGTGCTCGATATCGAGGATTCTTGCAGCCTCGGTAACTCTCTTTTTAATTTCGTCTTTCGGCATTTTTCTAAGCTTAAGACCAAATGCCATATTATCAAATACTGTCATATGCGGATACAGAGCATAGTTCTGGAAAACCATCGCAATATCTCTGTCCTTCGGAGCAACATCGTTAACGAGTTTATCCCCGATATACAGTTCGCCCTCTGAAATTTCTTCCAGACCGGCAATCATTCTAAGAGTTGTCGATTTACCACAGCCGGAAGGACCGACCAATACAACGAACTCTTTATCTTCAATATCTAAATTGAAATCACTTACAGCTGTAACGCCGCCGGCATATCTCTTATAAATGCCCTTCAGATTTAGACTTGCCATTGTGTGAAACCTCCTCATACTTTTCGACTAAACTTTTACACTAGATATGATACCATAATTCCAATTAAAATGTTAGTCTCTTTTTAACCAAAATTTCAAAAATTTATTTAGTAACATTGCATAAAAACGACTTTTGTCCTTTTTATTACACTACATTGCCTCTTTAATACTTAAAGAAATTCGTTTTTTAGAGACATCAAGGTCAATAATTTTCACCTTAACAATATCTCCTACAGAAAGAGCCTCCATAGGATGTTTTATAAATTTGTTGCTGATTTGCGACACGTGCACAAGTCCGTCCTGATGTACACCAATATCAACAAACGCACCAAAGTCAATTACATTTCTTACTGTTCCCGAAAGCACCATTCCCACACTTAAATTTTCGATAGATAAAAGGTCTGAACGGAGCATGGGTTTAGGCAGTTCATCACGCGGGTCACGTCCAGGTTTTATTACTGCGTCAATAATATCTTTTAATGTAGGGATGCCTATGCCTAAGTCGTCTGCTATTTTTTGCATTCCCTCTTCTTTTATTTTTTCTAAAAACTCCTGTCTGTGCTGCACTACTTCTTCAACCGAAAAGCCCGCTCCCTCAGCCAATGCCTTTGCTGCCTGATAAGATTCAGGATGCACAGACGTGTTGTCTAAAGGATTCTTTCCGTCTGCTATTCGTAAAAATCCTGCACATTGCTCGAATGCCTTTTGTCCAAGTTTCGAAACCTTTAACAGTTGTTTTCGGTCATTAAATTTTCCGTTTTCTTCGCGATACGCCACAATATTTTTAGCAATAGACGCATTTATTCCGGCTACGTGAGACAACAAAGACGGAGAGGCAGTATTTAAGTCAACACCTACACTGTTAACACAGTCTTCAACCACACCATCTAACGCCTGCGACAAACGCTTTTGGTTCATATCGTGCTGATATTGACCAACCCCGATTGATTTCGGGTCGATTTTAACCAGCTCGGCAAGCGGGTCCTGAAGGCGACGTGCGATTGATACTGCACTTCTTAATGCTACATCAAAATCAGGGAACTCCTCTGCGCCCAACTTAGATGCCGAATATACCGATGCACCCGATTCGTTAACAACCATATATTTTACATCACGGTCTAATTCAGAAATGACATCAGCAACAAAAATTTCAGATTCTTTCGATGCGGTTCCGTTTCCTATTGAAATTAAATCTACATTATATTTGCTTATAAGATTTTTAATAACCTTTTTAGCCTGTTCTTTGTCGTGATGCTCTAAAGTGCAATAAATAACGGTGGTTGCCAAAACCTTACCCGTTTCATCTACAACGGCAATCTTGCAGCCCGTTCTGTATGCAGGGTCAAGACCCAAAACAATTCTACCTTTTATCGGAGCCTGCAAAAGCAGACTGTGAAGGTTTGCCGAGAACAGTTTAATTGCCTCTTCTCCCGCACGGTCAGTCAGTTCTGAACGGATTTCGTTTTCGATTGACGGTGCAATCAAACGTTTATAAGCATCCTTTGCCGCTTCTTCGACATACTCACTTGTAACCGAAGCAGGCTTTTTTATAAGCTGCCCTAAAAGATAGCTGTGAATTATCTCTTCATCAACAGAAACCGAAACCTTTAAAAACTCCTCTTTTTCACCACGATTAATAGCTAAAAGTCTGTGATTGGCAATTTTAATGAGTGGCTCAGAAAAGTCATAATAAAGTCTGTACACACTGTCGTTATCCTCTGAGCCTTTCGAAACCAAAATTCCCTTTTGCATAGTTTTTGCACGAATTTGCTTTCTGAACTCAGCATTATCCGAAATGTTTTCGGCAATTATATCCATCGCGCCGCTAATTGCCTCTTCAACTGTCGCAACACCTTTTTCTTCGTTTATAAATTCAACTGCTTTTTCCATAAAGCTGCCGTCTGTAATTGTTTGTGCAAAAATCAGCTCAGAAAGCGGCTCTAAGCCTTTTTCTTTTGCAACCGTTGCTCGTGTACGACGTTTTGGGCGATATGGACGATAAATATCTTCAAGCTCTTGAAGTGTTACTGCCTTTTTAATCTGTTCTGTCAATTCAGGTGTAAGCTTTTCTTGCTCATCTATTAAACGAATTACCTCATCTTTACGTTCTTCTAAGCTTCTTAAATAAGCCAAACGGTCAGCAAACTGTCTTAATATCTGGTCATCAAGCTCCCCTGTTTTTTCTTTTCTGTAGCGTGCGATAAACGGGATTGTGTTGCCTGCATCTATCAGCTCGACCGTATTTGTTACCTGAAATTCCTTTAAATTAAATTCATTTTTTAGCTGTTCGTATATTGTCATTTTATTTTTCCTTCCTATTTCAAAAGGATTCCTCTTTAAAAAGGAATCCTCCGTTAAATCTAAATATGTAAATATGCTTGCTTATTCACCTAACAAATGCTCATACTTTTTAAAGTATTTATAGATTTCGGATTTTTCCTTGCCTGTTAAGCCGTTTTGAAGAATTACCAGAGCCTGATTTATTTCTTCTCTGCTTACTCCTCCGCTAGTAAGTGCTAAAACCTTCTGAAAATCGCTTTTAGATAAGCTGCCGCTTATAATAGCCATCATTGAAAGCTTGTCTACTAAGGATACCGACTTTTCAAACTTTTTAATTGACTCGGGAGAAAAGTTCATCGACCCTTCGATGCCGTATTTTTCCTGAGTTTTTGTTAAAGCATCTTTTTTAGCAGGCGGAGTGCTGTCTTTTTTCTGCGTAGCTGCGTTACTTTCGCCTGAAGGCACTGTACTTTCCTGCGGTGGCATAGTTTCAGCCCCTTTATTTTCAGAAAGCTCAACCTCTTTTTGTTCTTGTTGCTGAACAGTCTCGGGAGTTGTTTCATACAGAGATTCTGTCAGCATAGAAAATGCCTTATTAACAGCAATATAACCCGCTATAAAAATACCCGCAATTACAACCAGTATAACAATAAGAGTTATAATCACCTTTTTCTTCTTGCTTTTCTGTTTTTCTTTCATCTATGCCACAAACTCTCCTTTCGCGATAAGGTATAAAACTATATCTGCTTTAATTATCATTATACCACTTATATGTAGAAAAATAAAGAGCAAATAATTAAAACATTATTACAATTTTTTGTTTGTTTTAATAAAATTTAGCATATTTCATCAAATTTTGCTCCATATTTCCTCATCAGAAATCGTCGGCAGATACCTGAATCTGTTGTGCGCGCTGTCAAATCCGCAAACGCTTTTAAAACGGCAATATGTGCAAGCTGCTCCGCTTGCACCCAAACACGGAGATATATCTGTGTTTCCGTTTAAAATCTCTCTTCCTATATCAGCCACCGTGCGTTTCATATAGCTCTGCAGCCTTTCCATCTGAGAAAGAGTTGCGCATTTAGAGCTTGATTCTGCAATTTTTCCATCCTTGTTAATTCGCACAGGAATAATTTTCGAAAATCCTGATATGCCGCTATCCATAGCTTTTATAATATCGCTGTCCGATAGCACCATGCCACTCATTTTATACTTTTTGATAAGCTCTTCCGACAGCTGCTCGTCGGATTTTCCCATAGCATTTACTATTGGGTCGCTTAATCTAAAATAAAACATTCCTGCAGGCTTTGGTTTTTTACCTAAAAGCTCCTCGCCTCCATCGCAAACCGCAGTTAAATATACTGCCAGCTGAAGTGATAGCTTATTAAATATATCACTTAAGCTGAACTCTTTATTGCCCGATTTGTAGTCAATAATTCGTATATATAAATCTGTACCGTCTGAATACTTATCTATTCTGTCAATGCGACCTGCCAACGTTATGCTCTCGCCCGTGGGCAAGCTTATTATAACAGGCGGCATATCTCCGTTGTCATCAAAAGAGACCTCAAAGCCGCACGGCTCAAACTCTCCCCTTTTTATATGCTCGCAGATAACCCATACCGATTTCATAACCATTTGCTTAAGTCGCTTTATAAGCACCGCCAGTTTATTTTTCGAGTACAGATTTTCTATAAACATATTTTTTGTCATTTTAGATACCAGTTCGTCTACAATCTGTTCGCACCGCTCTTTTGTTATTTGTTTATAGCTTTCTCCGTTTTTTTGCATATATTTTGAAAACTCATCTATAATTGAATGTAAAAGCCAGCCTATATCAGGTGTATCAATAGCTAAAAGCTTTCTTTCTTTGGCTTTAAGTCCAAATTGCACAAAATACAAAAAAGGACATGCCGAAAACTTTTCAAAACGCGAAATACTGCCCTTTAAATTTCTGCCGTAAAGAGCCTCTACATTTTCACGTGTCAATCTTTGAGCGCTGTTTGAAAAAAGGCTGTACTCTTTTGCACGTTCTAACTGATTTTCATACCTTTCATCTTCGCAAAGTATATCTGATAACACCTCTGCAAGTTCTGTTTCCTCGCCCGACATACGACCGAGCAAATAATTATATGCCGATTGCTTTGACGCAATATTTTTTTCAGGGTCAGGCTCAGAATCCAGCAAATCTGAGTTTATAGAAAGATAAGGAAAAAGCTTTTTTACACGCGAAATAAAGGGCGAAGGTCTTAATCCTTTGCCGGCAGAGTCAGCAACCGGATAACTGATATGCACCATGCCAGAGCTGATATTGACTGCACTATACACCAAAAACTGATTGTCAAAAGTTATTTTTTTAGTATCCGGAGCCACTTCAAATCCATTTTGATTAAGACTTATTCTCTCAGAATCAGTAAGTATTCCCTCATTAGGAGCAGATGGCGGAAAGGCTCCGTCTTGTACCCCTATTAAAAATACGTGTTTAACATTTTTAATAAGAGAGCGACTGACATCTCCTAAGAAAACCTGGTCAGCAGCCGACGGTATAACCCCAACACTATGCTGCGAAAAGCCATTTTCTAAAATTATTTTTAACCTATCTACACCTATTTTTTCATCGCCAATGCAAAGCACCAGCTGATCAAGAGTTTCTATAAGTATATTATAAACATCCGCATACTCATCAGCAAGCTGCAAAAGTCCGTCTTCCCTGAATTTATCAACTTGATTTTCAATCATCCCGCGCAAATCTATTGATTCAAAAAACTCAAACAACGCTTCGGCACGGTCACGCACGACTCTGCTTTCTGAAAAAGCCTGTTTAAGCGCGAGCACAGGACAAAGCAATTTATTTTTTAAAGCAAGCATTTCTTCCGCTTCTGTACGTTCATCCTCTGAAAGCTCCTGCTCTGTTTCAAAAACCATACGCGCTCTTTTTAAAAATCTTTCATCATCAAGCCAATCTGCACGTTCTATGTGACCCAAAAGAGCATAGTTTTCCAATCTGTCAGTTTCGTCCTGAGTAAGACCGCTATACCCCGATTTGCAAAAGGCTATAACATCCTGAGTTTTAAATCCACCTGTAAGCATCGAAAATACAGAAAATAACATTAGCATAATCGGATGCCCCAGTAAATCGCGTCGGGTATCTGCAAAAACAGGTATTTCGTATGACGGAAATACCGTTTTAATAAGGTCTGTGTAAAGCTCTAAATTTCCTGCAATTATTGCAATATCGCGATAGCGTATTCCCTCATTAATAACGGCATCCCTTATTTTAGTCGCCATATATACCACTTCATTATAAGGATTGGATGCAATAAAAAGCGAAATATCATTTGTTTTTTCATCGTATTGCAAATGCGGATAACTGTAAAGCTGAGATTCTAAATGAGCCAACTCACAAGAGGAAGAAAAACGGAATTTCTCATTTAAACAGATATCAGAAAGAATTTCTGCGCCGTTTTCTCTTGCAATTTTTACAATTCTCTGCTGTGTATCTATACACGGCTTAAAAATGCCGCCTGCTCCGTTTATGTTTTGGGAAACACAAACAGAAACAACAAGATTTATACCGCATGAAAGCATACTGCTTATAACGTCAAGCTCATTGGCAGTAAATCTGAAAAACGAGTCAATATACACAGTAAATCCCTCAAGCGGATTTTCATCTTTTATCAGTTTGGCCAGCTTTGTAACATTATCCTCGCTGTCAGAAAAGTTTTTATTCAGCAATTCTTCGTAGCTTTTATACAGCAAACCAAGCTCTGATAATTTTTGTGAAAGTAAGGCATTCGTTTCTTTTTGGCTATGCTCAATCAAGCTGTCAGCACTAACCTGAGCACGTTTAAAATCAGAAATTAATTCTAAAAGCGAGGTTATAAACCCCTGTTTTTCGCTCGCGCCTTTAAAAACTGTTAAATCCTTTCCTGCTTTAGCAAGAACACTCGCCATAAGCATATTTTTTCCTGATGCATCAATAGTATGACCAAGCCTTCCTGATTCACTTAATAATCTTTTGGCAAGTCTTCCAAAGGAGGTCGCCTGAACATTTGAAGAAAGGTATCCTACAGTATTTATCAGCTCAGTTTCGGCTATATGTGAAAACTGCTCGGGGACAATCAGCATAGCCTTCTCGCCGTTTTTGGCATGCTCTTTAATCAAATTAAGCATCATCGTACTTTTTCCCGTTCCCGATGCTCCGCGTATGATTCTTAAAGACATCTTAAAAGTCCCCTTTCCATGATTTTATATAATATACATAGTATTATTATACATTATTTACATCAGCCGGTCAAGAATATAATGCCTATCGGCAGAGGTTAAAAAGTTGACAGTATTATGTGATTTTGTTATACTTACAACGTCGGAGGTGAGATATGTGCAGAAAAAAATTACAACAAAAAATATGGTTTTATGCGCTTTTTTTGCTGCTTTAACCTCTGTATGCTCACAAATAGCAATTGTGTTGCCGTTTAGTCCTGTTCCGGTTAGTCCGGCAATTCTTTGTGTAATTTGCTCAGGTGTAATATTAGGTCCTTACAGCGGTGCAATCAGCCAGCTTGTGTTTCTTTTAGCGGGAGCAATAGGAATGCCGATTTTTAGTAGATTACAAGGCGGATTAGCTGTATTTTTAAATCCAAGCGGCGGATATCTTTTATCATACCCCATCGTTGCTTTTGTTGCCGGTTTTATTGCAAAAACAAAAAAGCCGTCCCTTTTGCCGTACTTTTCAGCTTTTATAACAGGAACACTTATTTGCTATATTTTTGGAACTCTATGGTACATATTACTTACAGGCTCAAACATATATGTTGCAATATCACAATGTGTATTGCCTTTTTTAGTTATTGATGCCGTTAAAATTGTATTGGGAAGTATTTTTTGCAAAAAATTAAACTCGCACATAAAGCACATTTAAAAATTTTAAGCTATTTACCTTTTGCAAAAAAAATTAAAAAAACACTTTACAAAATCTTTTGAATGTTGTATAATATACTTCGTTGCAAAAACAACTTTTGCAAAATGAGGGTTAAGTGGTTTTGCTCCTCCTCGGGTCATCTCTCCCGTGTAAAAATTACGAGGTTAAAACTTAATATGCGGATATGGCGGAATTGGCAGACGCGCATGGTTCAGGTCCATGTGAAAGCAATTTCATGGAGGTTCAAGTCCTCTTATCCGCACCAGGACGGAACAGATCTATTTGTTCCGTCTTTTTTCTATTGCCAAACTGTTTAATGTCTGGTATAATTAATATATAACAATTGAAATATCTCAATTTAATATTTTACTGATAAAGGGAAAGTAAGGTGAAAATCCTTCGCAGTCCCGCTACCGTAAAAGTCGGAATGCCTTTTCAGTAAATAACCATTAATTTCTGCGAGAGACGGAATTGGTTAATTACACACAGCAACGATTGCTGTGTGTTTATGCCGTTCATGCCTTGCATGACGGCTTATTTTTTTATATTTCAAGGAGGAAAAACCATGAACAACAAACTAATGAAGCTGACAGCTGTTATCCTTATGATA
>JAZOBB010000014.1:0-11287 GCA_045595745.1 Clostridia bacterium
AATTTCTTTTCCATTCTCAAAACGGAGTGTATTTATCGTACAAAACTGCAAACCTATGAGGAGGCAAGTTTCCTCATAGATGAATACATATATTTCTACAACAATGAAAGAATACAACTAAAAACAAAACTGACACCACAACAAATGCGATGTCAGTATGTTGCTTAAAATTTGATATTAGCTACCATAGGGGTTCTTTTTGTACTGTCTGCACAAACTGGTGCTGTTCATTGCGGCAGTTGTTTTTTATTGCTAATCTATTTTACATCCCATTTTTCGTCAGAGCCGTCTAAATAGCATTTAAGCTCGAACTCTTCAACATAGTCCATATGACGCAGTTTCCAACGGATATGCTCTGCATCAGTTATGTATTCCATACTCGGTTCCCAGCCAAGACGCGAATCATTTTCAACCAGCGGAATTGCTGCCTCGGCATTTGCACGTTCTGCTTTCAAAATTGCTTTTACTTCTTCTAAAGTCTCGCGAACCTCCTGACGTGTTTTCGCCACCTTTAAGTCCGAAGTTACTCTATACCACTCTTTTGCGTGAATGCCTGTGGTAACGCAACAGCAAATATATTCACCAAGATTTATCAAATATAAAAGCTCGTCATCAGGATTTTCAATTTCTTTTAAAATTTTAACACCGCCGCGCATACATTCAAGCATTTTATTAAGCAGGTCAATCTCGCCTGCGAGTCTTAACTGCGGCAGCATTCCTCTTCCGCATGGGAGTCTGTTTGTCGGAGAATAGTCTGCGGGATATATAACATCTAAAATGCGGTTACCAAAATGTGCATAATCAACCGATGGCGGTTTAACCGCATTTACTAAGCAAAGCGGATAAGACGGACCCACACGGAATGCGCCATATTGGTCAGCATCGGTAGGAGTATAATTACGAATAGCCTCGCTCCACAAAGCAAGTGCTTCTTTCATTTTCTCTACTTTATCGCCACCAAAGCGGGCCTCTAAAACGTCTGAGAGGCATTTATCCATATCTTTGTTTTCAGCAATAAAGCATTGCTTTGCCAAATCGCCGATAAACGATGGCCAAAATCCAAAGTGGTGGGAATCCATAAGGCCGCAAAGACCATACTTTTCGTTAGCCTCACGAAGACCTGCATATCTTTTCATCCACTGATACGGCATCGGCTCATACGGGATAGTTCCCATATCCCAGGTAAGACCGCCGGTGTTTGACATTGTATACATACGAATTCCACGTTCTTTAGCCGCCTTTGCTTCTGATGTAAAATATGCACCGGGCCCCTCAAACGCAAGTGAATAGTCTGCGCCTGTTTGCTTGATATCTCCGCGTACGAAGTTTTCGAACATTTCGAATGTAGCCATAAGCGAAATATCGGTCGGAAGTGTGCGGATAAGCTCTATTCTCTCTTTTTCGCCTACCCAACCCCAGTTGTATGTCCAGAAAACGATATCTGCATCGGGATTTACGTTTCTTACAACCTTTTTAATGCAATTAAGCCAGATGGGATAATCCTTACACGGAAAATATCCCGGGCGGGGCTTGCTGGTGGGGAATCCATCTTTTGTTGTAAAGCTGTTGCCTTGCGCAACTCGTTCGTCACGGCTCGGAAATCCTACTGATTCACCAACTAAAATTACTCCTTTAAATCCCGGACATTGACGGAACAGCTCGCCGTAGAGGTTATCATAAAACTCTTCTCCGCCCTCATCTTCGGGATTCATTTCGCTTTTAAAATAACTGTATGCATATACATCAATGCCATATTTTGCGGCACGTTTAATAAGCTCGTTAAAATCAACATATCCGCAGGTTGTTATATTTACGCCTTTTACAAAAACCAAAATTGCATCCATACCTGCGTGTGCAATAGCCGACAAATGCTCATTCGGGAAATTGTCAATTCCGTATCCCGAGTGAATCATTCTGGGTGAGAATAAAAATGTATGGCTGATTGTTTCTTTTTTGATGAACGGTGCTTTTTTAATGTTCATTTTATCTTCTAAGCAATATAAACCCTGAGCCAAACCTCTTTCATTCTTACCGGTAATGGTTATTACATCATCGAAGGTGATTATGTAATCTTCTTTATTTTCGGGAGCTATTTTTAAAACAACTGCATCACCCGTTGCCTCGTAGCCAATCATTGCAGAAACCTTCATTGAAACAAAAAGATATTCTACAAAATCCTGAGCGGCAGTAAGCGCAACCTCGCCACTGTCTTTCGGCAATACAACTGTAATTCCATTTTTAATTTCAAATTCATCATTTTCGGCAGATAAAGCAAAATTACGTAAATCTTTTTTATGTATCTCTCTTAATCTGTCGCGAAACTGGTAGTTAACTTCTTTTTTAAGCATAACAACCTTCCTCTCTGTTGTCTTTATATAAAATTATCTTGAACAATATTAATTATACCATAAGTAAAAATACTTGCTTGCAAGAGTATTTTTACGCAGCCGTCAATAATTGCAAGACGACGGCAATGCTGGCGAGTGTATGAAATACACGGCGAGCTACACGAGCTCTTGTAATTATTATACCTTATTTTAGCTAAAAGTAAATAGTCTTTTTCCTATATTTTATAGCATTTTCTAAGATTTATAGCAAATTTTAAAGCAAAAGGAGCTGTAGCAAAATAAATTACATTTTGCTACAGCTCCTTGATTTTTTGATTTTACTCTTATTTTTTTAATTCGTTCATGCAAGCAGGACAGATATTTTTGCCTTTAAACACAAAGACATCTTTGGCATTTCCGCAGAAAATGCATGACGGCTCGTATTTTTTCAAAATAACGGTGTTTCCGTCTACATAAATCTCCAGAGAGTCCTTTTCCGAAATGTCTAATGTGCGTCTTAACTCGATGGGCAGAACAACTCGTCCCAACTCGTCAACTTTTCTTACAATGCCTGTTGATTTCAAGGCGTGCACCTCCCGTAATTTTCATTTTTTTACATTTTAACGCAATTTTTTTTGCTTGTCAACAGGTTTACCCAAAATTAGTAAAAAAATGGCAAAAATTTCATATTTATTTACAATTTTTTACAAATTCGACAAAAATTTCATTTGCTTACGTATTTAAAATTGTCAAATTAATAATTCTCTCTTGCAAATTTAACAGAACGGTCAAATTCATCCCAGGTGCAAGGTGAATTAATCTCAATGACCATATCGCCGTCAAAGCCATCAGATTTTAAGCTTTTTAAAATATCTTCAAGAGGAATTTCGCCTGCTCCAAGCTCACAACCGCGAAAGCGGGGCAAATTTTCTCTTTCAAAATCACCTGTCGGGTCAAATTTCCAGTCTTTTAAATGAACTTTTTTAGTTCTGTCTTTTAAAAGCTCATAAGCTTTTAAAACATCCTCACCTATGCAGAAAAAGTTACCCGTATCGAATATATATGTAATTTCAGGCACCGCATCAATAAAATAACGTACATCTTCCATTTTTGCATCAGGTCGCCAGAGTGACGAATGATTTTCTGCTAAAATCTCTACTCCTGCCTTTTTACCGTATTCAGCAAACATAGAAAGCGATTCGATTAGATTCTGCTGAACACGTTTAAACTCTTCGTTGTTTTCGACAGTGAACCCAAACGGCGCAACCATAAATGCAGGAATACCTAACTTTGCCGCTGAATCAATGCGTTCTTTTGTAAGCTCTATATTGTGCTCTCTTCTTTTTGAATCTATGCCAACAACATCTAGTGTCGAAGTAAAGCACGCAGGAAAAACTCCGCCCGCTGTCATAATTTCGTGCTGCCGACAAAGCGGATATTCTTCAAAATCAAGGTCAATAATATCGCCATGCTCAATTCCGCTATCTTTCATAAAGCGAAATGCCTCTTCTTCTGTTTTAAATCTGCCCTGGCGATACTGGTCTAAAGCATACGATGTAAAAAATGACAGTGCCATGCTCTCTCTCCTCTAAATAATGTACAAATTTAATTTTAGCAAATCGACTTATATTTGTCAACAAAAAGGGACAATATGACAAGTATATACTCATCAAATTGTCCCTTAAAATTCATTTTTTACTGTTTCTTATTTATTCTTTAAATTGAACCAAGCATCTAAGCCAAGGTACTCAGCGGTATCACCAAGCTCTTCTTCGATGCGAAGTAACTGATTGTATTTAGCAACACGGTCAGTTCTTGACGGAGCACCTGTCTTAATCTGTCCAGAGTTGGTTGCAACTGCGATATCAGCGATTGTGGTATCTTCAGTTTCACCACTTCTGTGAGATGTAACTGCTGTGTAGCCAGCACGGTTAGCCATCTGAATTGCCTCTAAGGTTTCGGTCAAGCTACCAATCTGGTTAACTTTAATGAGGATAGAGTTAGAAACGCCTAAGTCGATACCCTTTTTCAGTCTTTCAGTATTTGTTACGAACAGGTCGTCACCAACTAACTGCATCTTGTCACCGAGCTTATCGGTAAGGATTTTCCAGCCTTCCCAGTCTTCTTCAGCAACACCGTCTTCTAATGAGATAATCGGGTATTTGCTAGCGAGGTCTTCCCAGTAAGCAACCATTTCTTCACGGGTTTTAAAGATGTCAGATTTCCAGAAGTAGTAACCGTCTTTGCCGATTTTCTTAGCTTCTTCAAACATTTCTGTAGAAGCAGCATCGATAGCGATACGGAAGTCATCGCCAGGTTTGTAACCAGCCTTTTCGATAGCTTCAACGATAACCTGAATAGCCTCTTCATCGCTCTTTAAGTTAGGAGCAAAACCGCCTTCGTCACCAACAGCTGTGCTGTAGCCCTTAGCCTTTAATACGCTCTTTAAGTTGTGGAATACTTCTGCGCAGTTCTTTAAAGCCTCTTTAAATGATTTTGCACCAACAGGCATAATCATAAATTCCTGAATGTTTACGCTGTTGTCAGCATGCTTACCACCGTTTAAGATGTTCATCATAGGAACAGGAAGAGTTCTTGCATTGCATCCGCCGATGTAGTTGTATAAAGATACACCTAAAGCTTCAGCTGCAGCTTTAGCACAAGCTAAAGATACACCTAAGATTGCGTTTGCACCCAGACGGCCTTTGTTAGGTGTGCCATCTAAAGCGATCATAGTACGGTCGATAGCGATCTGATCGAGTACGTTCATACCGATAACTGCTTCAGCGATTTCGCCGTTTACGTTTGCAACAGCAGTTTCAACACCCTTACCTAAGTAACGGCTGTCGTCACCGTCACGCAGCTCAACTGCCTCAAACGCACCTGTCGATGCACCAGAAGGAACAGAAGCGCGGCCTACATAACCGTCCTCTGTGAAAACTTCAACCTCAACGGTCGGATTGCCGCGAGAGTCCATAACTTCTCTTGCAACAACATCAATAATTTCGATAAACTGTTTCATTTTTGTTTTCTCCTCTCAAGTTGTAAATATTTAAGTGTATTTCTTATGCATTATAAAATAATACTTTTCCCTGTCATTTCTTCAGGCTGAGGAAGGTCTAAAAGCTTTAACATTGTCGGAGCAATGTCTGCTAAGCATCCGCCCTCACGAAGCTTTACATCACCTGCACCCATTACGATAAAAGGAACGGGATATGTGGTGTGAGCCGTAAATGGTTCACCGTCTTTGGGGTCAATCATCTGGTCAGCATTTCCGTGGTCTGCGGTAATAAGCATTTTACCACCCATTTTTAAGACCTTGTCTGCCACCTTGCCAACGCACTCATCAACAGTTTCAACAGCCTTAACAGCCGCCGGAATAACACCGGTATGACCAACCATATCGCAGTTAGCATAGTTTAAGATGATTACATCATATTTACCCGAATCAAGTCGGCTAATTAGCTCATCGGTTACTTCATAAGCACTCATTTTTGGGTCTAAGTCATAGGTTGCAACCTTAGGTGACTCGATAAGTGCTCTGTCTTCGCCCTCTGAAACTGCCTCAACACCGCCGTTAAAGAAGAATGTAACGTGGGCATATTTTTCTGTTTCAGCAATTCTGAGCTGAGAAAGTCCCTTTGCACTGATATAATCACCAAATGTGTTGTTAAGTGTTTGCGGCTTAAACGCAACGTGAACATTCGGCATACTCTTATCATACTGAGTCATACATACGAAATATACAGGGAAATATTCTCTTGCAAATCCGTCAAACTCGTTATCTGCAAATGTTCTTGTAATTTCACGAGCTCTGTCAGGACGGAAGTTTGCAAAAACAACACTGTCGTTTTTGGTAATCATTCCAACTGCTGCACCGTTTTCGGTAACAACTGCAGGAACTACAAACTCGTCAGTAACTTCGTTGTCATAAGACTTAGCTACTGCACCGCTTGCAGATTCTGTCATCTCGCCGATGCCGCGTGTCATTGCAGAATATGCCTTTTCTACACGGTCCCAACGGTTGTCACGGTCCATTGCATAATAACGGCCCATAACAGTTGCAATTTTACCCACACCAATTTCAGAAAGCTTGTTTTCAAGCTCAATAACAAAATCCTTACCCGATGACGGTGGAACGTCACGTCCGTCTAAGAAACAATGCAGGAAAACCTTGCTAAGACCTGCTCTTTTTGCCATTTCAACGATTCCGTAAATATGCTCGTTATGACTGTGAACACCGCCATCTGATAACAGACCCATAATGTGAAGTGCACTGTTATGCTTTTTGCAGTTTTCACAAGCCGCAATAAGCTCTTCGTTTTCGAAGAAATCGCCATCGTTGATTGCTTTTGTTATTCTTGTAAGCTCCTGATAAACGATACGTCCTGCACCAATGTTGGTGTGACCTACCTCAGAGTTACCCATCTGACCGTCAGGAAGACCAACGGCAAGACCGCTTGCATCTAAGCTAACGTTAGGATACTCTTTAAAAATTTTATCAAGATTCGGAGTTTTTGCCATAGCTACGGCATTACCCTCTTTGGACGAATTCATACCGAATCCGTCCATTATGCATAATAATAAAGGTTTTTTCATTTTATATCTCCAATTACTTATAAATTACGATGCTCTTAAAGTCATCAGCCTTTAAGCTTGCACCGCCGATAAGACCGCCGTCGATGTCAGCCTCTGCAAACAGCTCTGCAGCATTTGCAGCCTTAACACTTCCGCCGTACTGGATTGTGATTGCATCGGCAACTTCTGCATCATAAATTTCTCTTACGCAGTCGCGAATAGCCTTACATACCTCTTCAGCCTGTGCGGTTGTAGCAGTTTTACCTGTTCCGATTGCCCAAACCGGCTCGTATGCGATAATAGCTTTTTTAGCCTGGTCTTTTGTAACATCTTTTAAAGCAATCTTTGTCTGCATACGAACGAGGTCATTTGTTATACCCTGTTCTCTCTGCTCTAAGCTTTCGCCTACGCAGATAATCGGAATAAGACCCTTTTCGTAAGCTTTGATTACCTTTTTATTTACAGTTTCGTCAGTTTCTGCAAAGTACTGACGGCGTTCTGAATGTCCTAAGATTACATATTCAACACCTAAGTCTAAGAGCATATCTGCGCTGATTTCGCCGGTGAATGCGCCGCTGTCTTCAAAGTACATATTCTGAGCACCAACATGGATGTTTGTGCCTTTTGCCGCCTCAACTGCAGCAGCCAAGCATACAGCAGTCGGACATACAACAACGGTATCTTCAGCATCTTTAACAAGCGGAATAAGCTCAGCGATTAAAGCCTTTGTTTCGCTAGGAGTTTTGTTCATTTTCCAGTTACCAGCGATAACCTTTTTACGGCTGTTTGTCATAAGACAAGCAATACCAGGAAGCTCAATACCCTCTAAGAACTCTAAGGATGCACCGCCACCTGTTGAAATGTGAGTCATTTTATCGCCAAAGCCCAAGGTTTCAACAGCAGCTGCACTGTCACCGCCACCGATGATGGTAACTGCGTCAGCCTCGGCAACGGCTTTTGCAACCTCGATAGTTCCGTTTGCAAAACTGCTCATTTCGAAAACGCCCATAGGTCCGTTCCAGATAACAGTTTTAGCATTTTTAATTTCGTCTGTAAAGGTTTTAACGGTTGCAGGTCCGATATCTAAGCCCTGCCATCCGTCAGGAATCTCGCCAGTTGCGCAAACCTTTGTATTTGCATCGTTTGAGAATGCATCAGCAATTATATTGTCTGTCGGAAGAAGAATTTTAACTCCCTTTTCTTTAGCTAATGCCATAACCTCTTTTGTGTATTCAAGTCTTTCATCATCGCATAAAGAATCGCCGATTTTGCCACCCTCTGCCTTGCTGAAGGTATAAGCCATACCGCCGCCGATGATGATAGTATCTACTTTATTTAAAAGATTATTAATTACACCGATTTTATCTTTAACCTTAGCACCGCCTAAAATTGCAACGAACGGACGCTGTGCATTTTCTAATGCTCCGCCCATAACTTCGATTTCCTTTTTAATAAGGTAACCTGCAACAGCGGGCAAGTAGTCAGCAACACCAGCGGTTGAAGAATGTGCACGGTGAGCTGTTCCGAATGCATCGTTTACAAAAACTTCTGCTAATGCAGCAAGCTTTTTAGAAAATTCGGGGTCATTTTTAGTTTCTTCTGCATGGAAACGAACATTCTCGAGCATTACAACATCGCCGTCTGCCATAGCTGAAGTAGCTTTAACTGCGCTTTCGCCGATAACATCGTCAGCCATTACAACTTCTTTGCCTAAAAGCTCAGAAAGTCTTTTTGCAACGGGACGAAGGCTGTATTTCATATTGAACTCGCCCTTAGGACGACCCATGTGTGAACAAAGGATAACCTTTGCACCCTGCTCCATTAAATATTTGATGGTCGGAAGAGCACCGTTGATTCTGTTTTCGTTGGTGATGTTTCCTGCATCATCCATAGGAACGTTGAAATCGCATCTTACAAGAACTTTTTTTCCTTTTACTGCGATATCCTCTACTGTTTTCTGTCTCATCAAATTCACCTCATATAGTATATTTTTCAAATTCACTCAATTCGCCTATTTTATTTTATATTATTTTGCGCAAAGTTTCAAGAGTAAGTTTGATAAATTTTTCTCAAAATGTAAAAATTTTTTAAAAATATTTTATATAATTTATACCAAAAACTATTTTTTATTAAAAATTTTGGAATAATTCATTCTTTATACATATTTTCGTCACAATTATCGTGTACAATAAAACTGTCGAAATCTTTTTCGATAGAGAGAGCTATTTCTCTAATTTTCATAATAATCCCCCGAGGGGCTGTAGAGACATCTACAGCCCCTCACCCTTTTTATTACAAAAAGACCGAACTTAAACGTTCGGTCTTTTTGTAATTTTAAACTTATTCAACATTTCCTTCAGCAAAATCAGCAAGCGGATTTAATTCACTTAGTCCACTCCATACAAATGCCTTATATTTTGTTGCCGTTTCGTTTAATGTAATGGTACTCTCAATATAGTGTTCCTTCTGCTCGGTTATATCCTCACAAACCATGTCAACTAATTTTTTATCATTATAAAAAGCGATAATAGCTTTTCCTGTGATTGCTTCTTGCGCCTCAACGTTTAAGCTGTAAAAATACTCATTTCCGTCTTTGAATATTTCAAGAGGAACTATTCTGATATCTGCGCTGTCTGAAACCTTATAGATTTCTATGTCGCTATACTCGTCCTTGTCTTGTTGCTTGGCGATTGCCTTAATAACTGTCCCATTCTCAACTTCAAACGGTGCGGTATATAAAATGCCGTTGTTTTCAGTCGGATTTGTTGTGTCAATGGTGTATCTTATAGTGTCGGTGCTGTTTGGCGCAGTAATTGTTGCCACGTTGCCCGATACAGTGATTGTCGGCTTATCAGACTTGGTCTGACGATATATGGTAATTGAGTATATTCTTTCGTGCTCCTCGTCCTGTGAGGTAACCTTTATATATCTTGTTACTGTTCTGCCTGCATTAAGAGACACCGTTTTATCTATTTCTACATTTGATGATTCTGTGCGATAAAGGCCCCATTTAGCATCAGGACTTACCTTAACATCTATAGTTATGCTTTCGTATTTGTTTGTAACCGCAAGGTCTGATATTTCACCAATACCACTTTCCTCTGCCGCATGAGTAATTTTTCCGCCCGGCGGCGTAATCGTCTCGATTACATAGCAATCACTAGAGAGTGTTTTGCCTGTAGTTTCTTTAACAACACTGCTCTCGATTTTTATTTCGTCATAAACAGCAACAATTTTTAAATAATATTCCGTTTCCTCGCTAAGACCCGATGCTAAAATTGTATTGGTATCAGAAAAATATTTCGCCGACATAGAAACCATATCATCCTGTGTTATTCCATAATACAGATAAAAAGACGGATTACCCTTAATCTCAGTTTCAACCTGCATAGTCAGACTACCGCCGATTGTCTGAACAACCGTAAGCTTGCCTAAGGTTTCGGGAATATCGCGGTTTATGTTAAGAGTATAAATTTTTTCGCCTCCGCTTTCTGCAATTACCTTAACATAACCGATATTTTCACCTTTCTTAAGCGAAAACGCAGTTCCCTCGTTAATACATTCGTATTCGGAATACAATTTATATGCCGCATTTTCAGAAACCGTAACCTGAGGAATAAAAATTCTGCCGTAATATTTTCCGTTTATTAAATTTCCCTCGACTGTCATTTCTTCTAAGTTATTAACCGAAAGCTCTGTAAGGTCACAAAGCTTGGTTACTGTAACAGTAACATCCTTTGTTATGCTCTCGCCTGTCCATACTGCTCCATCTGCGGTGAAGGTATAAATGTAATTTTCAGGCGGCTCAGGAAGAGTTACACTGCTAAGATATGCAGCCTTTTCAGTACCAACATAATCACCCTTATATGTTACTGTGTAAATTATAGGCGATTTTGTTACCGTTACTGTTACATCTTCTGTTATGCTCTCGCCTGTCCATTCTTTGCCAACAACAAAATATTCGTAAATATAACCCTCAGGTGCTGTTAAAAGCTTTGCCGACCTTGATGCTAAAATATATTCTTTTGAAACCTCTTCGCCATCTAATATATAGGTAATTATGTAATCATACCGTATTACTTCAGTAGAGCTGTCAAAGCTATAACTCCACGTTGCTGAAGCAGGCTTATAAACCGTCTTTAAGCTATCACAACCATAAAATGCACGCTCGCCAATTGATGTTACACTGTCGGATATGGTTATGCTTGTTAAACTGGAGCAATTACGAAATGCATACCGGCCAATTGATGTTACACTGTCGGGTATGGTTATGCTTGTTAAACTGGAGCAATCTTCAAATGCATACCTGTCAATTGATGTTACACTGTTGGGGATTGAGTATTGATTGGCCGCCTTGCCAACCGGATATTTTATAAGTGTGT
>JAZOBB010000015.1:0-3031 GCA_045595745.1 Clostridia bacterium
TATTCTTTTGCCTTGTTTATTGCCATAGTCATACACTTGTGTCCGATGACCTGACCCATTCCGTTATGGCCGTCAACAACGGCGGTTGTGGGGGTTTCTTTTATTATTTCAAAGTTTGTTACGGGCATCTGAATACCCGCCTTTATTCTGTCAAGATAAACGGGCTTAAATCGGTTTACACCGTGGGACTCAATTCCTCTTTTGTCGCTTTCAAGAAGAACGTCAGTGCAAATTTTTGCATCCTCAAGCGGTACACCATAGCCGACAAAAGCATCTGTTACAAAATCCGTTATTGTTTTCCAGTCAACTATATTTGTTTTTGTCATAAATTCCCCATCCTGTATTTACTTTTAATAACAATAGTATTATAATAAAAAGTGCGGAAACGGTCAACTGTATTTTGAAAATTTCTGCAAATAACAACGGAGCAAATCTTTTAAAATGGACTACAATTACCACACACATACCTACAGATGCAGTCATGCAACAGGTAAAGAAATCGATTATATAAAAAGGGCGATAGATTGCGGAATAAAATATATGGGCTTTTCGGACCATATTCCGTTTGTTTTTCCCGACGGGCACGAGGATTCATACCGGGTTCAGATGTGTGATGTAAAGGACTATTTTGAAACCATCGGAAAACTGCGCGAAAAATTCAAAGACAAAATTGAAATACTTGTCGGATTCGAATGCGAATTCTACCCCGAATTCAGCAAAAAAATGCTTTCCGGCGCAATAGAAATGGGCGCGCAGTATCTTATTCTGGGTCAGCATTTTATTGGCAATGAGGTGCCTGATTATATTTATTCCTATTCTCCGTACTCAGACCCCGAAATTCTCAAAAAGTATGTAAACTGCACAATTTCCGGTATGGAAACCGGTCTTTTCACATACGTTGCTCACCCCGATATAATTATTTTTGACGGAGACGAAACTCTTTATGACAGCGAGATGAGAAAAATCTGCAAAAAATCGGCAGAACTTAACATTCCGCTTGAAATAAATCTTCTGGGAATACGCGAAAACAGAAAATACCCCGACCAAAGATTCTGGAAAATCGCAGGGGAAGAAAAAAGCCCCGTTACCTTTGGCTTTGATGCACATGATGTATTGGCGGCATATGACGGAGATTCGCTTGTGAAAGCAAGGGAGCTTGTGGAAAAATTCGGGCTTAATTATATAGGAAAACCTGAGATTGTAAGGCTTGATAAGTAAAAAGAAATCTGCAATGAATACCGAATAAACCTTTATATAAAAAAGAACTCTGAAAAATTCAGAG
Organism: Clostridia bacterium; assembly: GCA_045595745.1. GTDB lineage: Bacteria > Bacillota > Clostridia > UBA1381 > UBA9506 > RGIG1666. The sequence continues at coordinate 1,283 of JAZOBB010000015.1, forward strand.
TTCTTTTTGTTATTACCTTTAAATATGAAAAGCAATCTGTCTTATTCCAATGATATATTCACAAAATACAATCTGTAAACCCATGACACCGTAACCCCCTAACACACCAGTAATAAGTCTTCTGATATTAGTGGATTCTTTAATTTCAAGGTATTGAATATACCAATCCATAAACATTACAAGGCAACAATAAATACATACTGTAAATTTGGTTCCGAAGATAAAATGTAAAATAAGACTTATAATATATCCTATTAAGACACCCGTGCATCTGGCGCAAACGGGAAACTGGTAGCCTTTTACAAAAAAGCTTCTCTCCGGCAATTGATGGCAACCCGCATTGGTGCCTATTTCAAATAATTTTGAATATATTTTACTCATCAATATAGCCGTTTTGTTCTATGTTATTCTTTTCTTCCTTTAAGCATTCGATCTGATTGCCGAGTTGCTTATCTGTAACTATTCCGGCGACAACCATAATTGCAGGAAATAGTAAGCTTTCAAATACGATACCAAACAAGCTGCCCAAACCATATTGTAACACCATAGAAAATGGAATTCCGGAAAAAGAATTTATTGATACAATAGCCATTATAACAAAAAATACTATTCCAATAATATAAAAAGTTTTTGGCATTGTTGCCTTAGATTTTTCTCTTTTTGCTATATCCGCATTAATATCTGCCAGATCTCTGAACTTATTTCCGCAATCACGACAAACCCACACGTCCGTACTTGAACTTGTAATAGTGGTTTTGGATTTGCTTCCACAAGCACCACAAAGTAGCCCCAATGGACCAAAAGTCATATACCCGCAACATCCTTTACTTCCAGAATAGCCGCCGCCTTTTGTTTCACTGTGAAATTCCGTATTCGTAACAATTTGAAGATTTCTCGATTTACATTTGGGACAGCATTTCTTTTTGCCACCGGTATTTGAACTGATATTTATATCGGTTTTTTCTACATTTTTTTGAGTTTCTGTAACAGAACACTCTTCACAATATTCCTTGTCATCAGCAATTTGTTTTCCGCATTTTCTGCAATACATATTATACCCCCAACAAATTTGTCTTTTAAAAAAGCTTTTTCGACAACATTATAACACCGTGTGGTGTTTTTGTCAACACCAAATGGTGTTTTAATATATAATATTTTTTGTAAATAATAAGTGGGGGTGAAAAAAATACAAGTATATAGACGTGTTCGGGATCTAAGAGAAGATAACGACAAAACACAAAAAAACGTTGCAGAATACTTAAATATGCAACTAACCGTATATCAGCGCTATGAACGCGGAGAACGCGAACTTCCGCTTTGGGCAGCTATAAAACTCGCGGACTATTATAACGTAACCCTCGATTACCTTGTCGGAAGAACAAATAAATAAAACCACATTCAGAATTTTTATTGAATGTGGTTTTATTTTAATTAAGTTAACCGATAAAAAGCAAAAAAAACAGTTCAGATGAACTGTTCTTTTTGTTAGATATTAGCACTGACCTATATTCCCGGGCCGTCTCCAGCCAAGTATTGTCGGCACAGTTGAGCTTAACTGCCGTGTTCGGAATGGGAACGGGTGGACCCTCAACGTTAATAGCACTAATTGGAACAATTTTTAAAACTTCGTTTCAAAAAGTCGTTCACATATATATTTAAGCAAAAACGTAAATTTTACAAGACTCCGGAAGTTTGTGTAACAAACTTCAGAATTTCTTGTGAAAACTCCGTTTTCACAAAAATTCCGTG
>JAZOBB010000016.1:0-20436 GCA_045595745.1 Clostridia bacterium
TTGTGTTAACTGTATCAGAAACTTTACCGGTAATTGCAAATGTGTCAGCAGATGCTACTGCATCTAAAGTACCGATTTTCTGAACTGTGTCATAGCTGGGGCCACCAATAAATACTGTGCTTGCCTGATAAGCAGGATCACTGGGAGCTGCGCCCATAGGTGCAAATGCTGTAAAGGTGATGTTACCATCTGCATCTGCAGTTGCCTGGTCGATGTAAACGATATCGTCAGTGTTTGTTGTGCTAACACTGTCGCCGGTACCGGAAATCGCTACCATACCGTACATTTTGCCGGCATTTTCTGTACCTACACTGTAGGTGATGGTATAGCTATCATTCTCATCCGGAGTATATGCCGAAGCACCAAATGTCGAAAGAGCTAAGATAGCTGCTACCGAAAACAATAGTGTAAACTTTTTCATTTTGAATCCATCTCCTCTTCATAATTATTTTTATTTAAAAAATTACACCATAATCAATTTTAAACTGAACATTTTTCTTCTTATATAATAGAAAGAATTGTTACAAGCATTTCATTTAGAGCAGTTATTTCTGCTGCTCTTGTTTCAACCCACGGGTTGTCCATAGGTGAAACAACAACTGCTTTGTTTAAGTCGTTCCAATAAACATCACAGTCAAATTCTTCTGAAACAAATCGAATAGGAACCATTGTTCTTTCTTCAACTACTTCAATAGGTGCGTCGTAAACAACAGTCTTGCCGTTTACTACAAACTCTGCTGAGCCGAATGTGATTTTAATTTCTTTATCACCTTTTTTTATAACACAGCCGTCCCAACCATCTTCCCATATAACATCTGCACCAAGTGTTTCAGCAACAAATCTTAGCGGAACCAGTGTTCTTTCACCGGAAATGTAAGGAACAACGAGTTTGTTTTCTGAATCAATCTCTTTTTTCTCGCCATATGCAACAGCAATGTTTTTACCTATCTGCAAGCAAATAACATCTTTTTTACGAGTTTCATCATTCATTATCGGCTTTGGCTTAATCGGAAGAACTGTGGTATGCTCAGGTTCTTTGTCTTCGTATATAAACGAAACTTCTGATTTAAGCGAACCGTTTTCATAATCCATTATTATAAGTCCCTCGGACAACACCGTGACATAAGGTTTAACCTCATCTTCTAAAGCAAGTTCAAAAGAAAAATCTTTATCTGCTATTTTCTTAAATCTAAATGTGTAAAGGCCAATACCTTTATCGTCTGCAGTGTATTCGCCCAATGCGTTTATGCCTTCGCTTTCTTCACCGGGCATTATGTACAAGGTAAATCCAAAAAGACCTTTTTCAGAATCAAGTTCTAATCCAATGGCATTAAAAAACTCTGCCTGCTCAGATTGTTTAGCGAACTTTTTGAAATCGGTTGTTTCTGTACCCGACTCATCTACCGGCACAAGACTTTCGGTATTATATCTTACCGCTGCTTGTATTCCCATAAATGTTGCATCTTTAACTGCAAGATTCAACTCAACAATTCCATCGTCGTTTTCAATGGCAGAAAACTCGACCGCTACCGGTTTAAGTTCTTCGGCAACAGCTATGCCGCTAACCGCAAATAAGACCACCATAATTAACGAAATTGTTTTAATAACTAAGAGGTTTTTCAAATCCTTTTCCTCCTTTCCGCAAGCGTTGGAATCTTCAAAAAGACACACTTATACATATGCATAATTATTATATCATCACTACTAAATAAAGTCAATCTATTTTTTATAATTTTTATAGGTAATTTTGTAAAAAAAAATATAAAAAGTTTATGCAAATCGACCATTTGTTGTGACTTTATACCATTTATTTTACTATATATTGTGTTTTTGATAAAAAAACAAATTTAATGTCTATATAAATACAAAAAAGCCGGAGCTTTTCGCTCCGGCTTAAACAGCTTTTAGCCTAATTCAGCAAAATATTTAATGGTTCTTACCATCTGGCTGGTGTAGGAGTTCTCGTTATCATACCAAGAAACAACCTGTACCTGTGAATAGCCGTTACCCATATTAACTACCATTGTCTGAGTTGCATCGAAGATAGAGCCGAACTTGCTTCCGATAATATCAGAAGAAACGATTTCATCCTCGTTATAACCGAAGGACTCGGTTGCAGCTGCTTTCATCGCTGCATTGATGCCATCAACGGTTGCATCACCCTTAACAACTGCTACTAAAATTGTAGTAGAACCTGTCGGGGTCGGAACACGCTGTGCTGAACCAATAAGCTTTCCGCTCAGTTCAGGAATAACCAGGCCGATTGCTTTTGCAGCACCGGTAGAGTTAGGAACAATGTTAACTGCACCTGCTCTTGATCTTCTTAAGTCGCCCTTTCTCTGAGGACCGTCTAAGATCATCTGGTCACCAGTATATGCGTGAATTGTTGACATAATACCACTTTCGATAGGCATATAATCGTTAAGTGCTTTTGCCATCGGAGCCAAGCAGTTAGTTGTGCAAGATGCTGCAGAAATAACTGTGTCGTCCTTAGTAAGAATATCATGGTTTACATTGTAAACAACTGTCGGTAAATCATTACCTGCCGGAGCAGAAATAACAACCTTTTTAGCGCCTGCTGTGATGTGTGCAGAAGCCTTTTCTTTAGATGTGTAGAAACCTGTGCACTCTAAAACAACGTCAACATCAAGAGCGCCCCAAGGAAGATTTACAGCATCTTTTTCTGCGTAAATTTTGATAGTCTTGCCGTCAACGGTGATTGAATCCTCGCCTGCTGATACGGTATCAGCCAGAGCATATTTGCCCTGTGCGGAATCGTATTTAAGAAGATGTGCCAACATTTTCGGGCTTGTTAAGTCGTTAATTGCAACAACCTCGTATCCTTCAGCACCGAACATCTGTCTGAAAGCCAGACGACCAATACGGCCAAAACCATTAATAGCTACTTTTACTGCCATATTAAAAAAACCTCCTAAAATTATTTGTTATCTTTTTGACAAATTATATTTTACAACATAAAACAAAAATATTCAAGTACTAATTTAAAAAAATATGGAAATATAACTATTTTTAACAAATTATACACATAAAAATGGCTGATTACTGTCTGATTAGTCCTCAGTAACACTATCAGAGGTTGATTTCGGTGTATAATTATCAATTACACGAATCGACTCTATAACCGGTTTTTCTTGCAGTGCATCTCCGTTAGGTCCGCCCACAGGCATTTCGGCAATCATATCTACAACCTCCATACCCTCTACAACCTTACCGAAGGCTGCGTATTCACCGTCTAAGTGCGGAGCTTTAGCGTGCATTATAAAAAACTGACCGCTGCCGGAATTTGGGTCATTCGCGCGAGCCATAGATACAACCCCGCGTGTATGCTTTAAATTATTTTCAATTCCGTTTGATTTAAACTCTCCTTTTACGGTTCTGCCGCTGCCGCCTACTCCGCTCCCGTTAGCAGAGCCGCCCTGAATCATAAAGCCTTTTATCGCGCGATGAAACACCTTGCCGTCATAATATTTTTCTTCCACATTTTCAATAAAATGCTTCACTGTCATCGGTGCTACATCAGGAAACAACTGCATAACTATTGATTCACCTGTTTCCAGTTTAAGATTTACATATATGTCCTCTTCATATACATTCTTCTCGGAACAACCGGAAAAAATACCTGCTAACAACATAATACTTAACATTACAGATAAAATTTTTTTCATAAAATCACTCCTAAACTGTTTTGATTAGTAAAATTGTATCATATAACATAAAAAACGCAAGAAAAATTTTAATTTTCTATGTAAGGTTTCGTAACATTCACCGTACAACCCTCAAAAACGTGCTCTAAGCCTGATAAGTCAGCATTTTCAGAAAATATACCGAAACAAGTGGCTCCACTACCGCTCATCATTGCATGTAATGCACCAAGTTTATTAATTTTTTCTATAATTATCGGAATTTCCGGACAAATTTTACTGCTTACAGGTTGCATAACATTTTTCATAAAATTAACTGCTCCGCTCAGATTGTTTTGAGACAAACAGTCAATTAAACTTCTATTATCAATATGCTCAATGATTTTATAGGTATCAATCGTTTCATACACTTCTTTAGTAGATACTTCAACTCCGGGATTTACAAGCAAAATTTTGCACGGAGGTAATCCGTATATTTCACTTAATTTTTCACCAACTCCCTCAGCAAGTGCAGGTTTTGAGAATATGCAATAAGGTACGTCAGCACCCAACTCTAAACCTATTTCCATTAGTTTTTCCTTACTTAAGCCTAACGAACAAGCTTCGTTTATCAAGCATAAAACAGCTGCTGCATCTGTGCTCCCGCCTGCCATTCCGCCTGCTATCGGGATTTTTTTGTCTATATGAATATCAAACCCGCATTTTAAATCAAACCGCTCTGTTAACAATTTTGCTGCCTTGTATGCAATATTTTTTTCATTGAGCGGAATTTGAACAGAATTAGATGTTAAGTTTATAGACTTTACATCTTTTTTTGACAATTTTACCGTATCTGCTAATTCTACCTGATGCATAACCATCGAAACTTCGTGATAACCGTCAGCCCGTCGGCTTAAAACATCTAAAGACAAATTGATTTTAGCATGAGCCGATTTAATGTATTCCGTCATAGTTCTACCTCATAAACTCAAATTCAATTTCGTAAATACGTACAGTATCGCCCTCGTCTATTCCTTTTTCTTCAAGTGCATCTATTACACCAAGGTTTCTTAAAGAACGTTGGAAATACTGCAAAGACTCGTAATCATCAAAGTTTGTGCTGTTGACAATTTTTTCAAGTCTTGAGCCACTTACATCATAGATACCATCAGCAATCTCAATTGTAAAGTCTTCGTCATTTACAGGTATTTCACTCATAAAGTCTTCTTCAATTTCAAACTCAGGAATCGGCAATTCTTTAAGCATACTGCTAACATACATCATTAACTCGCGTGTACCTTTTCCGGTAGCTGCAGATATTTCAAACAACATCAACCCACGTTTTTTTATTTCTGTGCAAAAGTTATTGTAAAAAGTTTTATCAGTTATAATATCTGTTTTATTGGCAACTACTATTTGAGGTCTTTGAGCAAGGTCTGCATTAAATTTTTCCATTTCATCACATATTATATCAAAATCAGAAATCGGGTCTCTTCCTTCAATTCCCGAAACATCTACCACATGCAGTAATAATCTTGTTCTTTCAACATGTCTTAAAAACTCGTGTCCTAAGCCTATACCCTCGTTAGCTCCTTCGATTATTCCCGGAATATCTGCCAACACAAAGCTGCCTGCATCACCTAATTCTACTACACCTAAATTTGGCTCTAGGGTTGTAAAATGATAGTTTGCAATTTTAGGTCTTGCTCCGCTGACAGATGCAAGCAGAGTCGACTTTCCTACATTGGGAAAACCTATAAGACCGACATCAGCCAGAAGTTTAAGCTCTAAAGTAATGGTTCTTTCTATACCTTTTTGCCCGGGTTTTGCAAATTTAGGTACTTGTCTTGTCGGGGTTGCAAAATGCACATTGCCCCAACCACCTTTGCCACCTTTAGCTGCGACAAAAGTATCTCCGTCGCGCTTTAAATCGGCAATAATTTTTCCAGATTCACTATCACGTATTAAAGTTCCGGCAGGAACTTTAATTATAAGACTTTCGCCGTCTTTTCCAAAACATTTTTTCGCACGTCCATCCTCACCATTTCCGGCTTTATATTGTTTTCGATACCGAAAATCCATAAGTGTAGAAAGCTGTGCATCTGCTAAAAATGTTACATCTCCGCCTCTGCCGCCATCTCCTCCGTCAGGTCCGCCTGCTGCCACATATTTTTCCCTATGGAAAGAAACCAAACCGTTTCCACCGTTTCCTGATTTAATTTTTATTTCCGCTGTATCAACAAACACTGTTTTTCTCCTCTCTTTAACGCATTAACTAAGCGGTTCGCCTGTACGTGCATCATAATAAAACTTTTGTCCATCTGCACACTCAATCACATAAATAGGTATAGCTGTAACTTCTTTATTTTCAAGATAAATATCAGATACATACCCAGCATACGAGATGTCAGTTATCTGTGAATTTGGTTTTTGTGAAGAATAAACCATTTTAGCTAAGATTGTTGTAATATCTACGATGCTGTCTGATGCAAATTCTTCGCACCCGCTGTGTGTAAAGTAGTTCCCTTTTACATTTATCAAAGCTTCTTTATCAGCTAAAATATTTAATTTAATTCCAAAGATTTTTGTATTGTCTGCTAATGGCGATATTATACCATGATACAATCCGTTATCATACCAAACTTTCTCGAAATAATATTTCTTTTTATCAAAATTTAGTTCTTTTAACTTTGATACTAAAAAGTCTTCGATTTCTTTTTCTGATTTTTTGTCAAGTAAAACTAACTTTTTATCATTTACAAATTCAATACCTGTTTTGTCTATGCTTAATCGTTTGTTTGCATTTTGATAGGTAAATTTATATTCCTGAGTATTCTCACCGGATAACTTATACCCCTCGCCCAACCAGCTCTTTAACATCTTTTTATCTGAAAACATCAAAGTAGTTAAATTATAATTTCTATTTTTTAGCTTTTGTTTAGGAATAATACTTTCATCTTTTATTATTATTCCGTGCTGTGCCAGCAAAGATACCGTCGTTTTTACTGTATCCTCAGATAATGTGGCATCACTATGACGCATATAAATTAGTATCGTTGCAAAGCAAAGGTTAATTATAAGGAAAAATATTATCAGTACGGTTTTTGCTCGCTCCCAGTTCATTGTAATGCTCACCTACTTTACAGTTAAAATCTTGTCTATTCCCTCAACTCTTATATTCCACTGTGGCACCAATGCACCCGCATCCCCAGGATCTACATAGCACCTGCTTACATTTAATACATTTAAAAACTCAGTTTGCGGATTTAAGCCATCAATTAAACCATCTACAGCATTTATAACGGGAGTTATGTTTAACACACTTCCGGCTGCGCGGTATTTACGGATATACTGACGATAATATTTTAAATATCCGTTTTCTATTCTCATTGTAATACAATGATTTTTTTCTCCGGTTACAGGATCTGTCTGAAGTATAGGAAAGCCATTGGTGTATAAATCAAAGCTTATTGTGTAATTTCCCTGCGCGGTATCGTCTGTTAAATCTGAATTAAAGCGTAAGGTAGATATTACATCATACGGTAGTTCTTCATTAACCATATATATAAAATTAACTGCTGATGAAACTGCATTGTAAATATCAAAATTATTTTTTTGTTCGTCGCTTGCAATTAACAGTCCTTGACCGCCCTCGATTGTTTTATATTCTAAAATTCCGTCAGGACTTAGAGTAAGCGTAGCTTCATTTTCAACAAAAACACGCGAATTTGTTAAATTTGTATATTTACGCATCGTCATTGGATTTATTTTAAAAGAATTTAATATACCGTTTGCTTGCTCGTCTTGCATTTGTGACCATTTGTAAAGTAGCTCTTCATTAGGCTCAGCTGCCTGAATTTGTGTCGATACAAGATTAAAAACAATCAGCGGGTCAAACACCAGCCTTACCAAAGAACCGTCTCCATTCTCCTGCTTATGAAAATTAAGTTCAAAAGAATAATTTAAGGCACTGTCTTTACTGTGTGTTTGAAAATAATTTGTAAGCTCATTTTCTAGCACATCTTTTTCAACGTCAATTATATATTTCATTATATTGCCTGTTTTATAGTCCTTAATGTATGCCGCAATATTGTTAAGAGCATTATCCGCCGGGCTTAAAAGGCATTCTCGTACTACTGTAAAATCGCTACTCAACTGATTTTTAGCATCCCCGCAAATACTTGCAGAAAACAAACGAAAATCACAAAAATTATCATAATCCAAATAAACGGAATTTCTTTTTAAGACTGCACAATAATCATCCAAACTGATAGTCTCTTTACTGTTTATTTTTATACTGCCGTTAAAAACCCCACCCAACAGCTCGTCAGTATAGTCTAAAATTTTAAAATAGCTTTCGTCATCATCGTATAAAACTGCTCTGTTGTTCGATTTATTTAGTATAATTCTCTGAGGTCTCATTAATTCTCTTAAATTTTCAGAAAAAGCACCATTGCTTTTTTTTGAAAATAGTTTTTTTACAGGATTTAACAAATGTTCTTCAAAAATACCGGGCTCGCTAAAATAATCAGAAGAAAACATATTTGCATCGAACCATATTCTAAAAACCAAAAACAAATTTAAAAATATCAAAAGCACGAGGAAAGAATCTTTAAAAATTCTTTTTCTTTTCATATAAAAGCACCTCGACTTTCTTTTAAAATGTATAAATATCCGTTAAAGTTAAAATAGAGTGTCGCAACGACACTCTAATTCAAAATTACTTATTAGTTAAAAACGACCGATATAACACCCTTAATTCTGTCCATAAATCCTTCGTTTAGCAAGTTCACGTCAAAACGTGATATGGTAAAGTTTTCTTCATCTATGGCCCCGCGCACTATAAACTGGTTTAAACCGGCTTGTAAATCAACCTGCGCTGCAAATAGCCACGAAGAACCGACAACAGACTCTAAAGGCTCATTGTCAAGCATTACTTTGTAAAATAAATCAGTCGCCGCATCATAACGATATACGGTAACTACTGTTCCCGGTGCCGCAACTGCCGAAACCGCCAATTTAGAATTAGTAGTTGACACTGTTGTAGTCTCGGGTGCGCGGACTGTAATTAAGCTTTCGTTTGATGAAACAATATCTGCAGGTAAGGTATCAGGAGTTGCAAATGCGCCGAGTGAAAATACAGTCATCAGCATAAGCGCAAGCGCAAAACTGCACATAACCTTTCTTATCATATTTTTTGTCAATTAAATTACCCCCTATATATCAATACGTATTAAATGTTTAAAAGTATTATACTTCTATTTTTTGAACATTATAACACAAGTTTTTTACAATACCATTACAAGAATGTTAGAATAAGTTTACAATATTATTTTTTAATGCTTGTATATTATTCCTCATTTGTTTTTAAAGGAAGCGTAATAAGGACTTCTGTCCCTTTTCCTACCTCACTGGCAATTTTAATTGTGCCGCTATGTGCATCAACTATTCCTTTAGATATAGCCAATCCTAATCCGGTTCCGCCAAGCTCGCGACTGCGAGCTTTGTCGACACGATAAAATCTTTCAAATATCTGTGTTAAATCTTTTTCAGGAATACCTATACCATTATCACATATTCTGATATACACGTCATCGTAAATTTTACCGGCAAAAACTTCAATTTTACCGCAGTTAGGTGTGTATTTTATTGAATTTGATATTATGTTATACATAAGCTGTTCAAGCTTGTCTCTGTCTCCGTAAAATTCAGGCAAGGGTGTTGTGCAGGAAAAGCTGAGCTTATGCCCCTGCTCTTTTGCCACCAGCTTCATTGTAGAAACTACATCCTGAATTAACACTTTTAATGGAAAAACTGTCTTGTTTACATGGTGTGAATGGTCAAGACTTGACAGCACTAAAAGGTCCTTAACTAGACGAGTCATTCGGTCTGTTTCGTTTAGTATTGTTTCTAAAAAGCTTCGCGCTGTCTGGTTCTCTTCAACCATTTCAAGTAAGGTTTCGGTATATGTTTTAAGTGTAGTTAATGGTGTTCTTAATTCATGCGATACATTGGCCACAAACTCTCTTCGCGACAACTCGAGTTTTTGCTGTTTCGTAATGTCATGTAAAACAACCAAAATACCGCTGGTGTTATCTTTTTCATCCTCGAATCCGACAAAGTTTGCCTTTAAATGCACGGACTCAAAATCAATATCCCGTTCGCATTTTCTGTCATTATTAAAATAAAGCAAGTCACCTATTTTTATATCTGCATTTACAGTGGAAAAGAATGTATCAAAGTCAAGGTCTTCACCTTCACATATACGAAACATCTTTTTAGCAGTGGGATTAATATGAATTACTCTGCCATCTGCATCAAATGCCATAATGCCGTCCGTCATATTTAACAGCATGGCATCAACTTTGTTCTTTTCACGTGATATTTCAACAAGATTTTCTTGAAGTGTCGTTGACATATCGTTAAAGGTCTGGGTCAAAAGACCTATTTCATCATTTGATTTTACATCAATTTTATTATCAAAATCGCCCTCAGAGAGTAATTTTGCTCTTTTAGTTAAATTTACAATAGGCGTAGTAATAGCTCTTGAAAGAAAATATCCGAGCACAAACGATATAATCAAGCCCAGTAAAAGAGCCTGGATAATGATGTTAAGTATCTGCCCTATAATTTTTGACAATTCATCTTTTGAGTCAATTACATACACAATGTAGCTGTTATCGCCCGATTTAAAAGGCACAGCATAATCCATATAAGAAAGTCTGCTGCTGACCTCGCGACCTACTCTGCCGCTCATCGCCGTAATCATATTAGGTGTTATTTCAGCAGGAAGAACATTACCACCTGCAAAGGTCTTCACAACCGAACCGTCTGCAGCTGATATAATGTAACAGCTGCGATATGAATCAACACCCATTCGAGGTGTTCGCGCACTTATAATTGTAGACAGATAATCTTCAGAACCGCCTGACTCAAGCTCTTTTACAAAGGCACTGTCAAAAACTGCATCCATCTCTTCTGCAAACAGATTATTGTAAAATCCGGTTACCGACAATGTCAAGAAGGTTCCGGCGATTGCCAAAAGCGCAAGCACCAACAAAAGAAACATTGCGACTATTTTCCACTGTAAACTCTTAAACATAGCAACAACCCTTAATTCTTTTTAAAATAATAGCCAACTCCGCGTTTTGTTAAAATGCAAGTAGGATTCCCCGGGTCATCTTCTATTTTCTCTCTTAAACGTCTTACTGTTACGTCAACTGTACGAAGGTCACCATAAAATTCATAGCCCCACACACTTGATAAAAGTGATTCACGGGAAAAAATATGATTTGGTTGCATAACAAGGAATTTTAAAAGCTCGTATTCCCTTAATGTAAGGTCTAACACTTTACCCTCTTTATTGACCTCATATCGTGAGACATTAATATAAAAATTGTCACTGATTGTAAGTATCTCTTCTTTTTCCTCTTTGGCATCGACAGTAAAGCGACGCATATTTGCCTTTACACGTGCCAAAAGCTCCCGAACTGAAAACGGCTTTGTAATATAGTCATCCGCCCCGAGCTCAAGACCTAAAACTTTATCTACCTCTTCGCCTCGTGCTGTAATCATAACAATAGGCACGTTTGATTCTTGCCTGATTTTTTTACAAACTGTAAATCCATCCATTTTAGGCAACATAATATCTAAAAGTATTAAATCGGGATTTTTTGCCAACGCGAGCTGCAGAGCAGTTTCTCCATCATTTGCGGTAATAACGCCAAACCCTTCTTTTTCAAGATTAAATTTTAAAATATCTACAATGGGCTGCTCGTCGTCAACAACTAAAACTAAACGTTCAAATTCCAAACCTTTTTCCATAATCAAACCTTCTCTCACACATGATAACATTATTTTAACAGAAAAATTAATAATTGACAAGTATTTTGTAAAATTAAATATAATTTTGGTATTTATAACCACAAATGTTGCTATATTGTCCTTGATATTTCTGATTTAATATGATAGAATAATTAAGATATAAGTATATAATTGCTATAGGAGGATTCGTTTTGACGGGCAAAAATATAAAATATTATTTACTCACATCTTCGGCACTTGTTTTATTGGCATTGTTAACTTGTTTTTTTACCGGCTTTATTCAGCTTTTTGCAGGAATATTAATAAGTGTAATTTTAGGAGCACAAACTACCAAATTCCACTATGGATTTGTAGCAGCAAGTGCAAGCCTTACTTTTTTAATCCCCTTGGTTTTTTCTCTTTTAGCAGGAGGAAGTTTTACAGAGGCACTTTTATATGCTGCGCTCTTTATGATACCGATAATTTTAATGGGGTTTACTCTTGGCTTTACTTTTAATTTAAAAATATCCTTTTATAAAACGGTAATTATTTTAGCTGTTTTATATTTGGTAGGCACATTAACCACTATGAAGGTTTTAAACTCAACCGGTTCTTTGGCAATGGATATAGAATCTATAATTGCTCAATCCATAGACCAGGTAATGTTAGCCTTTGAATCGACGTATTCAGCAAACCCAGAGGTTAAAGAACTTTTTAGTGCAGTTATCGGAACTCTATCTTCAATGATGCTTACCCTTTCGCCATCGATATTCATTCTGCTCAGTTTGGGTGTAGGTTATTTAACTGCATTAGTTTTTAAGTCGTATCAAAAACGCAGGCAAGCAGATATGAGTTTTTGGCCGGAATTTTATATGCAACGAGCTGATAAAGCCACTGCAATATTGTTTGTTGTAATATTCTTTTTAAATTCCGTAGCTCCAAAAGGTCTGTTTTCAGACGTTAGTGCAAACATAATTGTAATACTTAGCTGTATTTTCTTTATATACGGACTTTCGTTTATTAATTGGAAAATGCGAGCATCCGGAATGAAAGCTTCCACACGCAGATTAATGCTTATAGCATTATTTTTCTTGTGCACTACATTTTTTATGATACCCTTTTTAGTAATTACTGTAACCGGCATATCTGACGGAATTTTTGACTACAGAAGCCGCTTAACTCAAAACAACGATAATTGTAATAAAGAATAATTTATAAGGAGTAAAGTATGGATACAAATAAAAAATCTGAAAAGATGTATTCGGCAGGCACAATTTATGTGCTTTTAATCCTGATTTTAGGCATTGTGTCTTTGTACTTTAGCCGTGTGCTCGGAATTATTGAAATAGTTTTTGCAATAGTTCTTTTTATTATTGAATTAACATCAAAGCATTTTGCCAAAAACCGAATAACATCAATGTTTGAACAAATGACTCTAAATGCAGGAGCTACACCCGGCAATTCTCTTGCAGGTTTTTCTCTTCCTACTATTATTGTTCATTCAGAGGGAAAAATTAAGTGGTATAACAATGAATTTCAATCAATTTTTTCGCAGGAACAGCTTTTTGACAGAGATATAACCGAACTGATACCCGACTTTCCTATCGCCAGCATGCAAAGTAAGGATGTAGGACTTCTTGCTGATATATCCATAGCTGAAAGACATTTTAAGGTTGCAGGAAGTATGTTATCACATCAAGAAGATAAACAGCAGGAAATATGTATACTATATTTTACAGAAATAACAGACTTCGTTAATATAAAAAACAAGTATATAGATGAAAAAACTTTCGAATGTCTGTTGTTTGTCGATAACTACGATGAGCTTACCGAGTCAACTCCTAACACCTCTGTGCCGCAACTTCAGGCTCTTTTATATAAATATATTAACGACTGGGCTCGCGAAAACGGCGGTGTACTTATTAAATACGAAAAAGATAAATATTATATAACATTTGAATACAGATATTTAGAACAGTTTATAAAAAATAAATTTGATATTTTAAACAAAATAAGAAGCATCGACGAGGGAAATACTCTTCCCGCAACCGTTAGTATAGGTATCGGATTAAACGGCGCAGACATTCAGGAAAACAGTGAATTTGCAAAAGCCGCTATTAATATGGCATTAGGTCGCGGCGGTGACCAGGTAGTAATTAAAGACGATGAGCAATTCCGTTTTTACGGTGGTTCTACTAAAGAGCACGAAAAAAGCACACGTGTAAAAGCTCGTGTTGTAAGCTTTGCTCTGTGCGGACTTATACAAAATGCTGAAAATGTAGTTGTTATGAGTCATAAAAATACCGATGTAGATGCACTGGGTGCAAGCTTTGGAATATACCGTATGTGCAAAATGTATGACAAACCGGTAAATATTTTGCTTGAGTCATACGACCAGACGGTGCGAAATATGCTCACTCGTTTTGAGAACGTTGACGAATATTCAGGATTATTTATTAATAATCAGCAGGCTCCCTCTCACGTAAAAAACGGAACTTTACTGGTTATTGTAGATACACACAAGCCCTCACTGGTTGAAAACGCTGCCCTACTGTCACGTACCGACCAGATTGTCGTTATTGACCACCACAGACGTGGTGCAGAATTTATTGAGCATACCTCTTTGATTTATCATGAGCCATATGCCTCATCGGCCTGCGAAATGATTACCGAAATTCTGCAATATACATCAAATAAGATGTCTGTGACAAAGTTAGAGGCAGAGTGCCTTTATGCAGGTATTTTGGTTGATACAAAACACTTTACGTTTAAAACCGGTGTGCGTACATTTGAAGCTGCGTCATTTTTACGCAAGCAAGGTGTTGATACCGTAACAATTAAAACCCTGTTCCAGCAGGATTTAGCATCATATATTAAGCGCGGTGCGATAATTAAAAACGCCGAAATAATCCGTGAAAATATCGCCATCAGTACTTGTAAAGAGGATGACAAAGATATTCATGTTTTAGTTGCACAAGCAGCTGATGAGTTGCTCAATATAAAAGGTATAATTGCCTCTTTTGTATTATACACCTCAAACGATGGTGTGAGCATAAGCGGACGTTCATTGGGTGGAATAAATGTACAGGTCATATTGGAAAAGCTGGGTGGCGGCGGCCATCTGACAATTGCCGGTGCACAGCTTGATGATGTTACTATCGAGGATGCAAAGGAAAGATTGCTTCTTGCAATCGATGATTATTATATAGAAACTACTAACTAAAATGGAGGTTATAATATGCAAGTAATATTAAAAGCAGATGTAAAAGGACACGGAAAAAAAGGTGATTTGGTTAATGCATCTGACGGCTATGCAAAAAATTATCTTATCCCAAAGGGATTAGCTGTCGTTGCCGATAAATCTTCTATTAACGTTTTAGAAGGACAAAAAAGTGCTGCAGCTTTCCACAAAAATCAGGAAAAACAGCAAGCTGAAGAGCTGGCACAAAAGTTAAATGCAATTACAGTTAATTTTAAAGCCAAAGCCGGAGAAAATGGAAAATTATTCGGCTCGATTACAAGCAAGGACGTATCAGAGCAGATAAAAATGCAACACCACTTAATTGTTGACAAGAAAAAAATCGTTCTGCCTGACGGAATAAAGCTTTTAGGTGTTACTAATGTTCAGGTTAAGGTTTATCCCGAAATCACTGCAACCGTTAAGGTAAATGTTGTTGCCCAATAAAAAATCCTCCGAAAGGATATTGATTTAAATGGAAAATGTAATTCCAAGAGTAATGCCCCATAATAAAGAAGCAGAGCAATCTGTGCTCGGCTCAATGCTCATCGATAAAGAATGTATTATTTTGGCTTTTGAAAATCTGCGTTCAACTGATTTTTACATTGAATCAAACCGTATGATTTTCGAGGCTATGCAGTCTCTTTTTGACCGTAGTGAGCCAATTGATATTGTTACCGTATCATCAGAATTAAGAGCCGCAAATCAATTAGATGTGACAGGCGGCATTGAATATCTGAGCTATTTAGCCACTACTCTTCCTACAACAGCTAATTTAAGACAGTATATAGACCTTGTTTTAGATAAATCTATGCTAAGACGTTTAATACACGTTTCTACAGATATTTTAGATCAAAGCTACTCACCTGCCGGCAATGCTCAAACCGTGGCAGATGAGGCAGGAAGACTTATCTTTAATGTTTTAGAAAATCAGGAAAGCCGCGGTCTTTTACACATCAAGGATGTTCTTTTGCAAACTCACGATAATTTAGCAGACCTTTATCAGAACAAAGGCAGACTTACCGGTGTGCCTACAGGGCTTATTGAGCTCGATAAAGAGTTGCACGGCTTGCAAAAATCTGACCTTATTCTTATTGCCGCACGTCCTGCAATGGGTAAAACCAGTTTCGCCTTAAATATTGCGGCAAATGCCGCTATCCGTGGCAAAGCACCGGTAGCGATTTTCAGCCTTGAAATGTCAGCTCCACAGATTGTATCACGTTTAATCAGCGGTGAAATGTTAATTGACAGCGAACACTTACGCACAGGTGAGCTTACAGACGACGATTGGGAAAAAATTGCCGCATCGTTAAATACTTTAGGCGATGCTCCTATTTACATAAACGACTCAACAAACGTTACAGTCAGCGATATTCGCGCAAAATGCCGCAGATTAAAGCTCGAAAAGGGACTTGGACTTATTGTAATTGACTATCTGCAGTTAATGCAGGGAACACGCGCCGAAAGCAGACAACAAGAGGTCTCGGATATTTCCCGTTCTTTAAAGATTCTTGCAAAAGAGCTGGATGTTCCGATTATAACTCTATCACAGCTTTCCCGTTCACCTGACCAGAGATCTGAGCATCGTCCTATGCTGAGTGACCTGCGTGAATCAGGTGCTATCGAGCAGGATGCCGATATCGTACTGTTTTTATACCGCGATGAGGTATATAATCCTGATACAGAACAAAAAAATATAGCTGAATGCATTATCGCTAAACACAGAAACGGCTCAACCGGAACAGTTAAAATGGTTTGGACCGGAAAATATACTCGTTTTATGGATGTGGACAGACAACATGAAGCATAATTTAGTAGTTGAATCAGTAAGGATTGGTCTTGAAAAATATAATATTAATAACTGTAGCATTTTAGTTGCGCTCTCGGGCGGAGCTGATTCGGTGTGCCTACTCCACTGTCTGCTAGCATTAGCTGACGAATTTAACCTTTCTTTAAGTGCCGCACACGTGAACCATATGCTGCGCGGTGACGAAGCTGAGCGAGACGAACAGTTTGCAAAAGAGTTATGTTCTCATTTTAACATAATATGTTACAGCGAAAAATTTTCTGTCAAAGAAATCGCGCAAAAAAACAAGCAAAGCATTGAAGAAGCCGGTCGGGATGTACGATATTCATATTTTAAATCTTTACAAGACCAGCATAAAATCGACTATATAGCAACGGCACATCATCAAGATGACAACATCGAAACCGTAGTTATGCGTTTTTTGCGTGGTAGCGGAATACGCGGACTTAGCGGCATTTCGTTTATAAACGACCGAAATGTTATAAGACCTCTTTTAAATATAAGCAAAAACGAAATTTTAAGTTATATTGAAAATAATGCCTTAACATATGTTACTGATTCATCTAATGAATCCTGCGAATATCACAGAAATAAAATCCGCAATGAGCTTATTCCTCAGCTTGAAGAGTTAAACCCCGGATTTAAACAAAGTCTTGCACGCAACATTGTTTTATATCAAGACACAGACCGCTATATTAAAGAGGTTACTCTTGAGCATTTTAATAAGCTGGCAACTGTAAAAAGGCACTATATCTCTTTTTTAATAAGTGATTTAAACAACGAGCCCGATATATTTAAACATTATATTATATCCTTGGCTATACAAAAACTATCATACGGATTTACACCGGATGCGGCTCGTATTTTTGATATTGAAAAATGCTTATCGGCAAAAAACAGCTGTGTATCTGTCGGCAAAGGAATAAGTGCTTATACTGCATACGATAAATTATACATTGTAAAAGAGTATGCTCCTGATAAAAAAATCTATTCTCTTGGTATAAATGCCAAAACTAATATTCCTGATATCGGATGTCTAACCTGCCGCGAGGTAACAGATTTTAATTTGAAAGAAGATAAAAATATTATATATTTAAGCAACAAAAATAATAATCTTTCTGTCCGGTTCAGAAAAGACGGCGATGCTTTTTATCCGGCTGGCTTCGGTCATAAAAAAAGTCTTCAGGACTTTTTTGTGGATAATAAAATTCCTCGTTTTATGCGGGACAAGATACCTTTGGTTTTAGTTGATAACGATATAGCCTGGGTATGCGGTTACCGCAAGGATGAACGATTCATTGCACCAAAAGAAGAAAGCAAATTATTAGAAATTATTTTTACGGAGGATATATAAATGCAGAACAACATTGACCACATTTTACTATCAGAAGAAGAAATTGCCTTAAAGGTAAAAGAAATTGCAGACCAGATTAACAAAGATTATCAAGGAAAGGAAATTGTGTGCATCTGCATATTAAAGGGTGCCGTTATTTTCTTTGGAAATCTTGTTAAAAACCTTAATATGCCTCTTTCGTTTGATTTTATGATTGTATCAAGCTATTCAAGCGGAACTGTATCAAGCGGAAAGCTTGACATAAAAAAGGACTTGGAGCAGGATATCCGCGGAAAGCACGTTTTGATAATTGAAGATATTTTAGATACAGGCAATACATTAAAAAAATTAAAAGAAGAGCTTTTAACGAGAGAACCGGCAAGCCTTAAATTGTGCAGTCTGTTAGATAAGCCATCAAGACGCACTGCTGATATCGAATGCGATTATACAGGCTTTGAAATACCCGATGAATTTGTTGTAGGTTACGGTTTGGATTTCGACGAAAAATACCGTCACTTACCGTACATAGGTGTTTTAAAACCTGAATGTTATGAAAATAATTAACATACCGTTAAATTTAAATTTCTTCTATTGTATTTTTAAATGATTTGTGTTAGACTAAGAAAAGTTCTGACAATTTAGATTTAATTGCAAATGTTCATAAGGGGTGAATCACTTGAAAAAGAGACATTTAGGCGGCATAGGTTTTTATCTTTTATTGTTTATAGCCGTTTTAACTATGTTTTTTATGTTTAATTATGAGCCGGGAATAGAATCTATTACCTACTCTGAGCTTTTAACTCATATCAAAAGCGGGCAGGTAACTTCTATGACCATCGAGGACCGTCTTGCCACCATTGTTATTGGTGAGCCTGACCCTAAGTTCCCTGAAAAAAGTATGCGTGTTGCAAATATTCCGTCAATTGCAATTTTATACGCGAATGCAGGTGATGCGATTCAGACACAGCTCGATGATGGAACTCTGTCTCTCGATACTCCTGCTCCGCAGGCTATGCCCTGGTGGTTATCATTATTGCCTACTCTTTTAACTGTAGGTATATTTGTTTTGTTCTGGTTCGTATTTATGCGTCAGGCGCAAGGCGGAGGAAAAATGATGTCATTCGGAAAAAGCAATGCAAGAATGGCACAAAGCGGAGATACTCACGTAACTTTTAAAGATGTTGCAGGTGCAGACGAAGAAAAGGAAGAGCTGGCAGAAATTGTTGAGTTTTTGCGCGATTCTTCAAAATTCGTAGAGTTAGGTGCCAGAATTCCTAAAGGTGTGCTTTTAGTAGGACCTCCGGGAACGGGTAAAACCTTGCTTGCAAAAGCAGTAGCCGGCGAGGCACGTGTTCCGTTCTTCTCTATCTCAGGCTCTGATTTCGTTGAAATGTTTGTTGGTGTTGGTGCCTCACGTGTTCGTGATTTATTTGACCAGGCAAAGAAAAATTCTCCAAGTATAATCTTTATTGACGAAATAGATGCAGTTGGTCGCCATCGTGGCGCAGGCTTAGGCGGTGGACATGACGAACGCGAGCAGACTTTAAATCAGCTTTTGGTTGAAATGGATGGTTTTGGTGTTAATGAAGGCATAATTATAATTGCCGCAACAAACCGACCCGATATATTAGACCCTGCCCTTTTAAGACCGGGACGTTTTGACCGTCAGGTTGTAGTTAACTATCCCGATGCTAAAGGTCGCGAAGAAATATTAAAGGTTCATTCCCGCGCAAAACCCTTAGACGATGATGTAAATCTTGAAACCTTATCTAAGTCCACTTCGGGGTTCAGCGGTGCCGACCTTGAAAATCTTATGAACGAGGCTGCCCTGTTAGCGGCTAAGCTTGGCAAAAAGAAAATTGAAATGGAAGATTTAGAAGGCTCTATTACCAAGGTTATCGCAGGACCCGAGAAAAAATCGAAGGTTATATCCGATAAAGACAAACGCATTACCGCATATCACGAGGCAGGTCATGCGATTGTTCAGAAAATTGTTCCCGACAGCGACCCTGTTCACGAAATTTCAATTATCCCCAGAGGTCGCGCGGCAGGATATACCTTATCTTTGCCTCAAGAAGACAAAAATCATCTTTCGCGCAATGAAATGCTCGGTAATATATTAACACTCTTAGGCGGTCGTGCTGCAGAGCATCTTGTGTTAAATGATATTTGTACTGGTGCTTCGAATGATATTCAAAGAGCTACTAAAACAGCACGCGATATGGTAACAAAATTCGGAATGAGCGATGTATTAGGTCCCATTAGCTTCAGTTCTGAAAACGATGAGGTATTTCTGGGTATGAATTATGGTCATGCCCGCGATTACAGCGAAGAAATTGCAGCACAGATTGATGCAGAAGTTCGTAAAATTATTGATACTTCTTACGAAAGTTGTCTTAACATATTAAATAACAATATTGTTAAGCTTCATAATGTAGCAAATGCACTTTTAAAATCTGAAAAGCTTGACGGTGAAGAGTTCGAACGCATTTTTGCAATAGATGAATTAATAAATGATTCTGATAATGAAAATGCAGAAAATAATATTGAATATTCTACCGAAGAAAATGTTGCAGATTTAAATGAAATGAACGAATAAAAATAAGGTTGCAGT
>JAZOBB010000017.1:0-19719 GCA_045595745.1 Clostridia bacterium
GCATTAAATGATTTTTTCATCGCGCATCCACTGTACAGCACGTTCGAGTGTTTCGTAGATGGTATATTTAGCTTTGTATCCTAAAAGATTTCGGGCTTTTGAATCATCGGGTGACATATGTGCGTAAAAATGCCACCAGTGTCCGATTGACGGGGATATTTCGTTTTTATATTTTTCCCATGGAACATACTCAACAGGAATTTCACTGCCGTAAATCTTGCCGTAAAGCTTAACCAGCTCGCTCATAGTAACTGCTGCATCTGCAGGTCCTACGTTAAAGAACTGATTGCCCGATTTTTCAGGCTGTTCTGTTGCCAGAACAAACAGCATTGCAAGGTCGTAAGCATCGCAGGGTGAAACAAGAGCTTCCGGTCCGTCAGGAAGATAAACCTTTTCGCCTCTTGCGAGAGCCTTATGTAATTCGGCATCTCTGTCACCAAGACAGTCGAGCGGAATTTTACCCGGTCCGCATACGTTTGGAACCATAATTGCAGTAAACAGGCATTTTCCTTCAGTCATCATAACCTGCATATCTGCATAACGCTGTGCATAGTCTTCAAAGGGGCATATCGACTGATATTCTTCAGGAGTAGGCACTGCTTTTGGAGCACCGTACATCCAAAGTGAACCGCAGGCGATAATATGTTTAACGCTATCTGCAAATACATCGTAAACGGTTTTAATGTTTCCGGGAAATTCGATTATTGTATCATAACCGACTGATTTTAATTCTGCAAGAGAATTGGGGTCAGAACAATTACATTTTACAGCAGTCATACCTTCAGGTGCATTGCCGCTTCTTGTTGCAACGTGAACCTCGTGACCACGCTCCTTTAAAATTTCACACACAAATTTTCCCATGTGTCCTGTGCCGCCGATAACTAGAACTTTCATAAATATTCTCCTCATTTTATAAATTTTGTTGTTTGATTAACATACCACACTTTTGCTGGAAAGTCAAGAGTTATAACGGGTATTGCTAATTTTTCGCTTGTGTGATATAATTGGCATATACAGAATTTTATTTTATAAAATTCTTAAAAGCCGGACAGCTTTCTGTAGCCTTTCGGTCTGCGTATGCCAATTGACGGTGTCGCAAAAATGCCCTTGCAAGCAAGCATTTTTGCTCCTTGTAGAATGATTTGCGTCTTTTCTATCACCTAATTATATAATGAGTTTAATCGAAGATTAAACTCATTATATAAATTTCTGACGGAATTTGCGATATATCCTTGCGGATGCGATATATTACTTCGTAATGCGATATGTCCCTTCGGGACGAGAAAAAGGAATTTATATTATATCGCAACGGAGCAAAGCGGAGTTATATCGCATTTATAAAATAAATATATCGCACGAATAAAGTGAGTATATCGCCTGAAAGCTTGGCATCCAGATTATACAGTCTTTATATAAAGATTGTCGAAAAAAGTCGAAAGGAGAAATAAAATGAAAAAAATAATAACTATATTAAGCATTATTGGGATAGTAGGAATTATAATAATTTCATTATTTTATTTATTCATTCTTTCGGGAGCGTTTGCGATACTCATGCCGAAACCACCTGCTCCTCAAATAAAACATGGAGAATTTCCTTTTACTATTACATATGAAGTAAACAATGAAGTTAAAGTTTATGAAGATGCGGTAATATGTGAATATGAAGGAATAGAAAGTTGGGGTACTGCAGGAAAATATCGAAAATGGAGTAGAAAACTTAAAAGTGGTAATGAACGTATAGTCATATTAAAATCAGAAGAGAACGGCTTGTCTTTTGAAATATATGTTCCTATTCCTGGTTTGCCTGAATACTATATGGGAGATTATTCTAAACGAAGCAGAGAAGACTGTGAGAATGCAATGAAAGATGATAGATATCTGGGTTATAAGCAAGGTGAAATAGACCATGCCATTACAAAAGAAGAGGCGTTGGAAAAATATAATGTAAAAATAATAAATATAGAATGTTCGCCACCGATAGAAAATAAATTTGAATAATTTTTTTATCCCGACTTAACATGAACTTGCTGATGGAATAAGTGGCATCTAAATTATACAGTCTTTATATAAAGATTGTCGAAAAAAGTCGAGGTTTAAAAAGCCTTCCCCTCGAGGGGAAGGTGGCAGCGATAGCTGACGGATGAGGTGGAAAGAATAACGATTGCTTTCGCAATCTACACCTCACCACCGCCTACGGCGGAGCCTCTCCTCAAGGAGAAGCCTTTGAAAGGAAGTGATAATATGAAAAAAATGAGTATGATTTCAAAAATCATTCTTATAATTCAGGTGCTGATGGCTCTATACCTGCCATTGTGGCCTATATTGGACTTACTAAACGTAGATGTCTTGTTGCCGGTCATTATGTATGGAATATATGTTTCGATACCGCTTGCTATAGTGGGAATTTTATTTTGTTTGATTGTATTATTTAAAAACAAAGATAAAAAATGTAAAATTAAAAGTATTATTTTCGTATTATTACATATGTTGATTGGGTTATGGAATTTTGTTATTTATAATAGTTTGTGGCACATATAATTTTTAGTCATAACTTGATGTGACCCACAGCTGAAAATGATTGGAATCTAGATTATACAGTCTTTATAGTAAGACTGCAAGAAAAAGTTAGGAACAAAAAAGCCCTCCTTGTGTAAAGGAGGGTGGCACACGAAGTGTGACGGGAGGATTGCCAAAGAAACAACAATCACTCCGTCAGTCTGCGACTGACACCTCCCGGGAATCCCCCAGTCAGCTACGCTGACAGCCCCCTTTAGGCAAGGGAGCCTATGGCAAGGGAGGCAAAGCTGCATCTATACCTTATGTGTCGCAATTGCTAAAAAGTTTGCATCTAAACTGTCTGTACCGCCTATAAAGTATGTCAAATATTATCAAAAAAAGAAACAAAGGAGTAAACTTATGTATTTAATATCCCCATTTAAAAAGCAATACAAAGCAAATTTACATTGTCATAGCGTTTTTTCTGACGGAAAGAAGACACCGCATGAACTTAAAGAAATGTATAAAGCGAACGGTTATTCCATTCTTTCCATAACCGACCATGAAGCACCGAAAAATCATTTTTATCTGAATGATTCCGATTTTCTCACAATCACCGGCTATGAAACATATGTGCGCCCTAATCCAGAATGTCGCTACGATGTATATGGCAAAGAAATACATATAAATCTTTTTGCACGGGATCCCGAAAATGAAACTATTGTATGTTATAATCCAAAATACTGCAAATATATTTCTGATGAACGAAAAGAGGAACTAAAAAAAGTCGGTTCTCAAAAAGCAAGAGAATACAACGTTGAATATATTAACGAGCTTGTACAAACTGCAAAAGAAAATGGCTATATTGCAGCGTATAATCATCCTTGGTGGTCAATGGAGGATGAGGCAGACATTCTGAAATATGAAGGATTTTTCAGTATGGAAATGTGCAATTATAGCAGCTATCTTATAGGACGGTTGGAATATAATGCCGCTCTTTATGATAAAATGCTTTTAAATGGCAAACGAATATTCTGTCACAGTGCAGATGATAATCACAATGCAGCACCTTCTGATTCTCTGGAATTTGATTCGTTCGGCGGGTTTACTATGATTATGCCTGAAAGCTTTACTTATGATTCTGTGATTTGTGCAATGGAAAAAGGTGAAATGTATTCTTCTATGGGACCGGAATTTAAGGAAATTTCTATGACAGGAAATAAAATTCATATCGAATGTTCAGATGTAGAGCAAATTATGGTATTTACCGGCAGTAAGGGACCTAAAAGAAAATATGCAAGTGCCGGAGAAACAATTAACTCAGCGGATTTTGAAATTGATGATCGTGCAAAATTTGTTCGTGTATCTGTTGTTGATAAATATGGAAAATTTGCCGACACCCGAGGTTTTTTCAGAGATGAACTGGAGTTTTAAATAACTTGCATCTAAACCGTCTGTCCCGCATAGTAAGGATGTCGAAATTGTTGAATAGAAACTCGAGTGGTTTACGATGATTTTTATTTTGTATATTTACGGTAAAGTTATAAAGAGGAAAGAGTATATGCGTTAAACATAAATTAACAAAAGGCAGGGTAATTATGTATATTCAAAATTTACATACTCATACGTCATACTGTGACGGTGCGGATACACCGGAAGAAATGGTTATTGCGGCACTCGATAAGGGGTTTGATTCAATAGGCTTTTCGGGGCATTCATATATGACATATTCTAAGTATCTTGGTGATGTTGACAGAACAGAAGAATATAAAAAAGCGGTTCTAGAACTTAAAAAGAAGTATGAAGACCGTATTAAAATTTATCTCGGTCTTGAGGTGGATATGTATTCAGCACCCGATATGAGAGGCTATGATTATTTAATCGGCTCGGTGCATTACTTTAAAATTGGAGACGAGTATGTTGGTTTTGATAAGACAGAGCAAGAGGTAGAAGATGTTATAAATACATATTTTGGCGGAGACGGTATGGAATATGCCAAATTCTATTATAAAACCTTGGCAGAATTACCCCAATACGGAAATTTCGATATTATTGGGCATTTTGATTTGATTACAAAGCATAGCGACAACAGAACTTTTTTTGATACAACATCTGAAGAATATATAAATGCGGCTTTTGAAGCTATTGAAGCATTAGCCGGAAAAATTCCGTTTTTTGAATTAAATTACGGAGCTGTTGCAAGAGGTTATCGCCTATATCCTTATCCGTCTGTGGCACTAATTAAAGAATTAAAACGACGCGGTTTTGGTGTTATAATAACATCAGATTGTCACAACAAAACACTGCTTGATTGTAATTTTAATGAGGCGGCAGAGCTTTTAAAAAGCTGTGGATTTAAAGAAAAATATATTTTTACAGAAAAAGGCTTTGTTGAAGTTTCTCTGTGATTTTTAGGGGTGCGAAAATGAATTACTTAACAATTATTATACTTATTTTTTCTGCTTTAGGAGCGATAGACAGAATATTCGGTAACAAATTCGGGTTGGGAAAAGAGTTTGAAAAGGCTTTTATGCTTCTTGGAACTATGGCTCTTTCTATGATTGGCATGATTGTTATATCGCCTGCCATTGCCGATGTTATGAAGCCTGTGTCGGATGTTTTTTCGAACGTATTACATATTGATTCTTCAATTATTCCTGCGTCTTTGTTTGCAAATGATATGGGTGGAGCCTCGTTAGCTGTTGAAATGGCATCGGACAAAAAAATGGGACTGTATAATGCGCTTGTTGTTTCATCAATGATGGGGTGTACAATATCTTTTACAATTCCATTTTCTTTGGGTGTGGTAAATAAAAATCAACACAAAGAGCTTTTATTAGGGCTTTTGTGCGGAATAGCAACAATACCGATAGGGTGTTTGGTGGCAGGAATAGTGTTAAATATAGAATTTGGTTCTTTGTTGCTAAATTTGATACCTCTTATAATCTTTTCGGCAATTATTGTGTTTGGACTTGTTTGCTTTCCGCAAATGTGTATAAAAATATTTAAAGTGTTTGGTGCTTTTATTTCGACCATAATAACAATAGGACTTTTGCTTGGAATTATAAGATTTCTTAGCGGATATGAGATAATAAAAGGGCTTGCTACCTTTGAAGAGGGTGCCGCAGTTTGCGTTAATGCCGCAATTGTATTATCAGGGTCTTTTCCGCTGATGTATATTTTGTCAAAGGTTCTTTCAAGACCGCTTGGTGTGATAGGCGAAAAAATAGGAGTGAATGAACATTCGATAGTTGGTATTTTTTCTTGTCTTGCAACCAGCGCCACTGCTTTTGGAATGATGGATAAGATGGATAAAAAGGGGACTGTACTAAATGCAGCATTTGCAATATCGGGTGCTTTTGTTTTAGGAAGCCATCTTGCGTTTACTATGGCTTTCGATAAGACGTATGTATTATCGGTGATTGTAGGAAAGGCAGTTTCGGGTATAGCGGCTATTATGCTTGCTAATGTTATTTTTTACAAAATGAATAAAGACAAGTAATTATGTTTGTATAAATATTTTAGATTTATGTGATCAGGTACGGAAAGGAGAAACAGAATGTCTAAATTAAAAGATAAATTTTTGCCCTTATATACTAAGGGGGAAGAAATTTTTAATATGGTATCGCACATTGTAGGTGGTGCATGGGGTGTTGCTTATTTGGTGTTGTGTGTAATTCAGGCGGCGATACACAAAAATCCCATAGGTGTGGTGGCATCTGCCATTTATGGTGCATCGGTAATTGTTCTTTTTACGATGTCGAGTGTTTATCATGGCGTGAAACCTTCGGGGGCAAAAAAAGTACTGAGAATTATTGACCATTGCACTATTTATCTTATGATTGCCGGTACTTATACTCCTATTGCTCTTTGTGCGGTAAGAGGACAGAATACTGCAGCCGGTTGGGTACTTTTCGGAATCATCTGGGGGATGACAGCCTTAGCGGCAACCTTTACTGCTATTGACCTTAACAAATATAAAAAACTGTCGATGATATGCTATTTGGGAATGGGTTGGTGCATTGTGGGCTTTTGGAAGCTGACCTATGCCTCTATTGGATTTGGCGGTGCTGCATTTTTAATTGCTGGCGGAATTCTTTATACCATTGGTGCTATTTTATACGGTGTGGGGAAAAAGAAAAAATATATACATTCTGTTTTTCATATTTTTGTGAACTTGGCAAGTCTTTGTCATTTCTTTTGTATTTTATTTTATGTAGTGTAAACTATTAAATAAAGTTTGATGTGACAAGT
This sequence comes from Clostridia bacterium, assembly GCA_045595745.1. GTDB lineage: Bacteria > Bacillota > Clostridia > UBA1381 > UBA9506 > RGIG1666. Next base: position 6,751 of record JAZOBB010000017.1, read on the forward strand.
ATTTCTGCTTATTGTAGAGATAGAAAGGCATGGTGTTTGATATGAAGCATAAGCTATTTAGAAAATGTGCGGTGTGTAACAGATTATTTGCAATTAAAAAAATAGACAAAAGGCTTGTCAGTACAGAAGACGTAGAAATATTAGAGACTCTTACGCAGCCAAATTTAAGAGGCGGAATAGAAACAATGGTAGAAAGATTTGTTTCAGGAGAAAGAAATACTTATGAAATTACATATCTATGCAGATTTTGCGGTGCGAAACATACAAAAACCATATTTAAAAATATCAAAAAATATAAACATAATTAATACAGAAGGGAAAACAAAAATGAGAGATTTTACATTTTATGCTCCGACTAAGGTTTATTTCGGAAAAGATAAGCACAAAGAGGTTGGCACTATTATAAAAGAGCTTGGCTATAAGGTTATTATGATGCAGTACGGAAAGGAAAGCATAAAAAAGAGTGGTCTTTATGACGAGGTTATGAAATCTCTTTCTGATAGCGGTATTAAGGTTATTGAAATGGGTGGGGTTGAGCCGAATCCTAAGCTGTCGTTTGTTCGTGAGGCAATTAAGGTTGCTAAAGAAAATAATGTTGAGATGATTCTTGCTGTTGGCGGCGGAAGTGCGATTGATTCTTCGAAATATACTGCGGCAGGGGCGGCTAACGATTGTGATGTTTGGGATTTTCCGACCAGAAAAGCGGTGCCCGAAAAGAGCTTGCCTATAGGCTGTATTTTAACTCTTGCGGCTGCGGGCAGTGAAATGAGCAGCTCGGCTGTTATTACAAATATGGAAGAAAATATGAAGCGCGGATTTAACAGCGATTTTAACCGTTGTAAATTTGCTATTTGCAATCCTGAGCTTACTTATACTGTAAGTCCGTATCAGACAGCTTGCGGAATTGTAGATATTATGGCTCATACTATGGAGCGTTATTTTACCAATTGCGAGGATACTATGCTGACTGACAGAATAGCAGAAAGTATTTTAAAATCGGTTGTAGATGCAGGAAAAGTTTTAAAGGGCAATCCTTGCGATTATGAGGCACGTGCTACTGTGATGTGGGCATCGAGCCTTTCGCACAACGATTTGACAGGGTGCGGAAGAGACAATATGCTTCCTGTGCATCAGCTTGAACACGCGTTAAGCGGTGAGTTTGACCATATTGCTCACGGGGCAGGTTTGGCTGTGTTGTTCCCTGCGTGGGCTAAATATGTTTATAAATATAATCCGAAAAGGTTTGCTCGGTTTGCTCGTAATGTTTGGGATGTTACAGAGGCAAATGATGAAAAAGCTGCTGCAATAGGTATTGAAAAAATGGAAGAGTTTTTCGCTTTTTTAGGGATGCCTCTTAAGCTTCGTGAGTTTGATATTAAAGAAGATTCGATTAGCCGTCTTGCCCAGCTTTGCACTTTTAATCGGTCAAGAGTGGTAAATACTTATATTGAGCTTGATTTTGAAAAGATTGAAGAGATATTTAAAAGCTGTTATTGATGCAGGCGGGGAGGAAGAGTTATGTACAACAAAATTATGCTTATTAATGGACCTAATCTTAATATGCTTGGGATTCGTCAGCCTGAAATTTATGGTACGGTGACTTTATCGGATATTGAAAAGGGTCTTGCCGAAAGGGCAAAAGAATTGGGATTTGAGCTTGAGTGCTTTCAGTCAAATTCTGAGGGTGCTATAATTGATGCTATTCAAAGCGGTTTTAAACGCGTTGACGGAATTATTTTAAATGCAGGTGCTTATACCCATTACAGCTATGCGATTCGTGATGCTATCTCTTCTGTTATGTTACCCGTTATGGAGGTGCATTTGTCAGATATCCACAAAAGAGAGGAATTTAGACACATTTCGGTAATTGAACCTGTGTGCAAGCGACAGATTTGCGGTCTTGGTGAAAAAGGTTATTACATAGCTTTAGAGGATTTAGTAGAAAATTATGTCGAAAAAGATTGAGAAAATTTTTAGTTTTTTCTTTCCGTCGCGGTGTGTTTTGTGTGACTGTGTTGTGCGTGATAAAAAACCGGTTTGTTCGGATTGTTTTGAAAAGTTGACACTTTTATCTGAAGTGCGTACTTGCAAAAAATGTTCGCATCCTATATCCGAAGGGGCGATTTTGTGTGATGTGTGTCTTACTCATCCGCATTATTTTACGGCATGCTTTGCTGCTGCAATTTATAAAAAAGAATTGCGCAAAGCAATTATTAAATTTAAGTTTTACAAAAGACCTGATTTGCACAGAGGACTTGCTAGACTGATTTTAATGCGGTTGGCAAGGTTTGACGTTTTGCCGAAATTTGATGAGGTAATGGGAGTTCCCTTATCTGAAAAAAGATTGGCTGAAAGAGGTTATGAGCAAGCAGTTTTAATAGCTAAGGTTGTTGCCGAAGAGTTAGGCATAAAACTACTTAAAAATTGCGTTAAAAAAATTAAAGATGTGCCTGCCCAAAGTAAGCTGTCGTACGCAAAAAGGCAGAAAAATCTAAGAGGGGCCTTTAAGGTTATAGATGCTGAAAAAGTAAAAGGAAAGGTTATTCTTTTAATTGATGATATTTATACTACCGGGGCAACGGTTGATGAGGTATCTAAGATTTTGCTTGAGGCAGGAGCTAAGGAAGTGTATGTTGCAACGGTGGCGTTGACGGAGTTAGAGTCGTGATAAAATATCGCGGCTCTTTTTTATTTTTCACAATTCTATAAAAAAAGCTTGACAAAACACGAAACGTGTGATATAATACGGAGCATACAGAACAAATGTTCTATAAATTTATATGTAACGTTACAAGTGTTTAATTTTTTTAATTTGCTACAACACGAAACGTGTTATTAGTATTTGGCAGTGGTTGAGGGAGGCGATAGATACGGGCAAGAAAAAAACAAAAAATTCTACAGCCGGTTCGTTGGCAGATTATATGACTTTGCTCTTGAATATGCCGGCAAATGAGGAAGAACAGGAGCAATTTGCGGCAAACGGATATAAAGGCAAAGAGGTAAATCAAGCTTTGCTTTTGGCTCAGTCGGTTTTAGAAAAGGCAATAGAAAAGGGTGATGTATCTGCATTTAAAGAAGTTAGGTCGTTATTAAGCGAAGAAAATAATGATAGCGGTGAATTGGAAAAAATGATTGTTGCAATTAAAAAGTCATTAAAAAAGAAAGGAAATACAGAATTAAATGTTGCGCAAGATGAAGACAATTTATTAAAAGGTGAAAGCTTAAATAAAAAAGTAGATAAGTCATTATTGCAGGAGCCAGAATGAAAGGCTTTATTTAGCCAAAAACAGTGGGAGCTTTTGTGTTTGATGCTGGGCGGTGGTCTTAGAAGAATAAACATTTTGCAAGGCTCGGTGCGTTCGGGAAAAACCTGGATTAGCTTGGTTTTGTGGGCTTTGTGGATAATGCAGATGCCTAAAGACGGTAATTACCTTATGTGCGCAAGAACATTAGATGCATTAAAGCGCAATTGCTTGGATATTTTGTCGCAGATTGCAGGAAAAAAATATTTTTCTTACAGTTTATCTAAAAAAGAGGCAACGCTAATGGGCAGAAGAATTTATCTTGAGGGTGCAAGTGATGCCAGAGCGGAAGAAAAAATACGTGGAATGACGTTGGTAGGAGTTTACTGTGATGAAATAACACTCTTTCCGCAAGAGTTTTTTTCGATGCTGCTTTCAAGAATGTCGGTTAAAGGTGCTAAGCTTTTAGGGACTACGAATCCTGATTCCCCTGAACATTGGCTTAAGAAAAAGTATATTGACAGAGCAGATGAGCTTGATTTATACTGCGAAAAGTTTTTGATTGATGACAACTGTTTTTTATCTGCTGAGTTTGTTGAAAATCTAAAAAAAGAATATACCGGAGTTTTTTATGAAAGGTTTATTTGCGGTGAGTGGGTTAATGCCGAAGGGCTGGTTTATCCGAATTTTAGCGAAGAAAAACACGTAATTAAAGGCTCGGTAAAAGAAGAAGGGGATTTTTATATTTCTATAGATTATGGGACATTGAATCCTTGTTCTATGGGCTTGTGGCAGGTAAACAGGGAAACAATGTGTGCTGTAAGACTAAGAGAGTTTTATTATGACGGCAGGCAAGAGCAAATGCAAATGACGGATGAAGAGTATTATAAGCAGTTAGAGATTTTAGCAGGTAATTTGCCGATTCGTCAGGTTGTTATTGACCCATCGGCAGCCAGCTTTATTGCCTGCATTAAAAGAAAAGGAAGATTTGCAGTAAAAAAAGCTGACAACAAGGTTTTGGATGGTATACGCTTAGTGTTTTCTTATCTTGCGCAAGAGAGGCTTTTGTTTCATGAAAGCTGCAAGGACTGTTTAAGAGAATTTCGCTCGTACGTTTGGGATGAAGATGCTCAAGCTGATGCTGTTATTAAGGTTAATGACCATGCGATGGATGATGTAAGATATTTTTGCAATACAATTTTAAGGCGTCAGTTCAGGTGACGAAATTTTATAAAGGCGGTGGAAATTTAACTATGGTAAAAGATTTGATGAGGAGGATGGTACGAATGGTTTGTGCCGATGAAATTAAAAAAAAGGTGCGCGAGAAAGGCGTTATCTCAGAAAAAATGAAAGAGGCATTGGACCTATGGTCTAAAATGTATGACAATGAATCGCCGTGGTGTAATGACAGGGTTAAAAGCTTGAATTTACCTGCAGCTATTGCAGCGGAGGTTGCCCGTCTTGCAACAGTTGAGATGAGGTCTGAGATTTTGGGGAGTGAGAGGGCTGAGTTTTTAAATAAGCCGTATCAAACAGTTTTAGAAAATTTAAGGCGATTTGTTGAGTATGGCTGCGCCAAAGGCGGCATGGTTATGAAACCGTATGTGTCGGGAAATAAAATTTTAGTTGATTTTATTCAGGCAGATAAATTTTTTCCTACTGCATTTGACTCATCGGGCAGAATTACCGGTGCAATATTTGTTGGTCAAATTAAAAAAGACGGTCTTATTTATACAAGGCTTGAAGAGCATTCGGTTGAAAACAAGATTTACAAAATTGAAAATCGCGCGTATTTAAGCCGCACCGAAGGAATGCTCGGAAAAGAAATACCGCTTAGTCAGGTGGCAGAGTGGAAAGAGTTATCTGCTAAGGTTTTAATTAAAAACGTAGACAGGCTGCTTATAGGTTATTTTAAGGTTCCGTATGCAAATGCGATTGACCCTAGCTCGCCTTTGGGAGTTTCGGTATATGCACGTGCTTGTGATTTAATTCGTGAGGCGGATAAACAGTATTCGCGGTTGTTGTGGGAATTTGAAAGCGGCGAAAGAGCATTGTATGTTTCGGATATGGCTTTTAGAGTTGACCAAAAAGGCAGAGCTATTATTCCTGATAAAAGGCTTTACAGATTACTTAATTTAGAACAAAACGGCGATGACTTATTCTCTGACTGGACGCCAAATTTAAGAGATGAAAGTATTTTGCGTGGTTTAAACAGCATATTGCGCAAGATTGAATTTAACTGCGGGTTGGCTTATGGTACATTATCAGATATAGATAATGTTGATAAGACGGCCGAAGAGGTAAGGGCATCTAAACAGAGAAGTTTCTCGATGATTTGCGATGTGCAGAAGTCTATATCTAAATCGTTAGAAGAACTTGTTTATGCAATGGATGTGTTATGCAGTTTATATAAGCTTACACCCAGTGGAAAATACAGCATTTCTTTTGAGTTTGATGACAGCAGTATAACAGACAGAAATGCCGAATTTGCTGAAAAACAACAGCTTGTTCAAAATGGAATTATGCAGCCATGGGAGTTTAGAATGTGGTATTTCGGCGAAAGTGAAGAAGTAGCTAAAAAGGCTGCTACAGGAAGAGTGTTTAAAACAGATACAGGTGTTGCCTGATTATATAATTTGGCTGTTCTGCGAGCCTAATCTGCAGAGGATGGGTGATGCGACCACCTAAAAAGCGTAGTCTTTAATGCCGCACAAAATATGTAAGTGAGGACTTAGTAGGTTGTGGCAGAGTAATTTATCTTATGGGAGGAATATCTATATGAAAACAGAAGAACTTATTAATTTGGGTTTGAGCCGCGAGCAGGCTGACAGTGTATTGGCCATAAACGGCAGGGATATTGAGCGTACTAAAAACGCCAATCGCGAAGAGAGACTGGAGCTTGAGCGGGTTTTGGGTGTGCTGTCGGAACGTGAAAAAGAGCTTGAGAATTACAAAAGTATGGATTATGAGGGCATAAAAAATGAATTAAATACCTGGAAAGAAAAAGCCGGACTGGCTGAGCTGGCAGTTAAAGAAAATATTAAAAATAACGTGCTGAGTCATGAAAAAGAAAAGATTTATTCGGATTCCGGTGTTAAAAGTGCTGAAATTTTAGATGCTTTAATTGACTGGGATAAGGTAAACGTTGAGGATGATTCTGTTACAGGTCTTAATGAACAAATTAGCGAAATAAGACAGCAATACGGATATTTATTTCATCAAGATAGCTCTCTGCCACAGTTTTCGGCGGCAATTGGTGATGTTAAAGAAGAAGATGGAACCCATGCTGTTAGAGAGGCAATGGGAATTTAACAAAGAAAAGGAGATTTTAAATGGCAAATTCAATTCAGTTATTCAAAAATTATGTGGGTCTTTTAGACGAGGTTTATCAGCAAGCGGCAAAGACTGCCGTTTTAGAAAGTGATGCATTATTGGTTCAGCAGGGCGCAAATGCAAACGAGCTGATTATTCCTAAAATGGAAATGTCGGGTCTTGGAAACTATGACAGAAACAGCGGCTATGCTGACGGCGATGTTAAGCTGACAAATGAAACCGTACAGTTTAATTATGAGAGAGGAAGAATGTTCTCGGTTGATGCTATGGATAATGAGGAAACTGCAGGCGTTGCTTTTGGAAAGTTATCAGGTGAGTTCATTCGTACAAAGGTTGTTCCTGAGCTTGATGCGGTGCGTTTTGCACAGTATGCATCGGAAACCGGCATTTTAAAGGCTGCTCCTGCTGAGTATTCAGACGGTGAAGAAGTACTTAGCGCTTTGCGTGAAGCAAAATCGCAGATGGACAACAGCGAGGTAGGAGAGGAAGACAGATATTTGTTCATTACCCCGACTCTGCTTGACTTAATTGACAGTGTTGATACTACTGTTTCTAAAGAGGTTTTAAAGCGTTTTGCGGCTATTATTGCAGTTCCGCAGAGCAGATTTTCTACCTCTGTTGACTTAAAGAGTGGTAAGGTGACTGAGTCAGCAGATGAAACCGCAGGCGGTTTTGAAAAATCTGATGATGCTAAAGATATTAACTTTATGATTATTCACAAACCCGCAGTAATGCAGATTACCAAGCATCAGGCTCCTAAAGTGATTCTTCCGGAGGCTAATCCTGATGCTGATGCTTATAAATTCGGATACCGCATTTACGGTCTTAACCGCGTGTTTGAAAACAAAAAGAGCGGCATCTATTTAAGTGCCAAAGCTTAATGGGAGGCGATATAATGCCTTATTCGGATTTTAATTTTTATCAGACAGAATTTTGCGGAACAGTTATTGGTGCGGCGGAGGATTTTGCCTCCGCTGCCGTTAAGGCAAAGTGCTATATCGATTGGCTGACAAATGGTGCTTTAAAAGGTGCAGAGGATATTCCTGATGAGGTTAGGCTGGCTGAGTGCGCTATAAGTGAAATGTATTTTGAACTCGAAAACAGACGCGGTGTTCATTCTGAATCTAATGACGGATATCAGATCGTTTATGAATCTCCTGATGAAACGGAGATGTATCGAATAGCTGTGCGATATCTGCCTGCGTTCTTAATCTACAGGGGGATTGGTGTATGATTACTCATGGAGGCATAACTCTTTATCATGCAAGTGTCGATGACAAACGCACAGAGGTATTCAGCAGTTATTATTTTCCTAAATGCTCTATTATCGGGAAAGTGTCGGTAGAAAAAAGACACAGCAGAAATGGTCCGTGGCGTGAACGCGAAACGGTTATAAGGATTCCTGCCAGCAAAATGCCTGCTATAAGTGTTGGTGACCGAGTGGTTTTGGGTGAGTGTAAGCTTAAAGTGCCGCCTAAGGAGAGTTTGCAGGTTTGCGGTTTTGCAGATAATCGAAGAGGAAGCAGGGCAGTCAGACATTGTAAAATTGTTTGCCGCTAGAATTGAGCAGGAGGTTAGATGTGAGTATCATAGAAGGAATCAGAAATTTTATAGCAGGTTGTCCGTTACTTGGTGACGGAAAATTGAACATAGATTTTTTGGGCAGTGAGCCTGTCGAGTATGCAATCGAACGCATCGGTACTGATGAAGTTATTAAAAATTATTCAGATGGGGGAGCCTTAAAAAGGTATATTTTTGCTTTGGTATCACGTGAGAGTGTGGGAATAAGTGTAGAAAGACACTTAAAAACAGCAGAGTTTTATGAAAAATTTTCTGAGTGGATAAGAGCAAAAAATGATGCCGGTGAGTTGCCGCAAATCGGTGAAAACAAGGTGGCGCAATCTATACGTGTGTCAAGCTCGGGGATAATGCAGGATTTGGCCGATGATTGCGCAAAATACAGAATTGAATGCACAATGGTTTATTTTGAAGGAGGTATGCAAAATTGTTAAACGAAAAACTAGTTAAAAGATGTCAGAAATTGGCTTTTTACGGTGTGACTGAAGGTGACACAACTACATATTACAGAATGAGCGGATTTACCGAGTTTTCAAAAAAGGCAAATCCGAAAGAATATAAGCGTCAGTATATAGATGAAGAGAATGAAAGAAATGATGTTGTAGGCTATAGTCCGGTATTCTCTTATGCATTTGACCAGTTTGACGGCAATAAGGTGCACGATGATTTGGCTACGATTACTGATGGCGAGTTTACAGGCACAGACGCAGTACGTTCTATTATAGTAGTTGATTTTACAAACGAAGAAACAGACGGAAAATACAAGGCGGTTAAGCGTGAATTCGCTGTTATTCCTGATAGCGAGGGTGGCTCGGCGGAGGCATATACCTATTCCGGCAGCTTTAAGGCTTCGGGTGAAAAAGCTATAGGTAGTGCTTCAAGTTCAGATAATTGGCAGACTCTCTCTTTTGTGTCTGAACAGTAATTTAATTTGGTGGAGGGCGGTATGATTGATTTTAAATACGAAATGCCTGAGTATGTGGAGTATGATGGTGTTCGTTATGGAATTAATACAGATTTTAGAGTGTGGATTAATTTAGAAAAAATTTTTTATTCCGATACATCTTGGACTGAAAAAATGGTCGAGCTTTTTATTTTGTGTTATAAAGACAGTCTGCCGCCCAATGCTGAGACAGCAATGAGGTTGCTGGTGGACTTTTACTGCGGCGGAAATAATAGTTTTGTTAATGACAGAAAAAAACGAGGCTCGCACATTAGAGTGTATGATTTTGAATATGATGCAGAGCTGTTTTATGCGGCATTTATTCAGCAGTACGGAATTGATTTAACAAAAGAGAAACTACATTGGTGGAAGTTTTTGGCGTTGTTCAGGCCTCTTGCGCAAGACACAAAGCTTTTTTCTGTTATGCAGTGGCGAGCTATAGATTTGTCAGATATTTCTGATAAAAACCGAAAGGAGCATTTCAAAAAGTTAAAGAGTATATATCGTCTGCCCAGCCGTTATTCAGAAGATATAGATGCTGAACTGGCTGAAGTAATTTCGCAGATGATGTTATAAAGGAGGTGCAAAATGGCAAACGATACACAGCCTGATATTAAAACAACTCAGGAAAACGTTAAATCTTTGGGTGAAGATATACAAAAAAGTGTGGATTTAATTGAAAATGCAATTAAAGAAAGTATAGGTGCTTTAGGTGTCTTTGGTGATGAAGCTAAAGCTCAAGGCGATGAGTTTTATGACGGTATGCTTGAATCGGAAAGGCTATATCTTGAAGAAAGCAAAAGAATAGAAGAAGAGCATTCACGCTTAGAAGAAGAAATAAAAAGGCTTGAGTATTCAAAAAGACTTGCTGCAGCTAAAAATGCTACGAATCGCGAAATTGTAGAACGAAATGAAGTTTTGCGCAGAAAAAAGCTTGCAGATAAAGAATATTTAGAGCAATTAAAGCAGACCGCAGAAAATGAAAAAAAGATTTTTAAAAATCTTAAAGAAGAAATTAAAGAAGTGTATGGCGATATTGCGCAATATGCATCTGAACAGCTTGGCAATGTTGTAAAAGCTCAAGAAAAAATGGAAGAAAAGCTTTCGGGTCTTGGAAACATAACCAGAAAGCAAATTTTTCACGGTTTAGGCGAAGATGGCGGAGACTTAGTATATACAATTTTATCTGACATTGACCCTCAGATAGAGGCAATGACAAAATATTCAGATGCCTTAAAGTCATTAAAAGAACGTATATTTAATGGCGAATATTCTGATGAAACTCTTAACAGCCTTTTAGCCGCAATAAATGAAATGTCTATAACGGAGGGCACGGCCTTTGCAGAATTGCTCGGAGAATTAAATGATGAAAAGTTTTCTGATTATTTAAGCAAGTGGACCAAAAAGCAGGAACTGTCAGAAAGCATTTCAAAAGACATTTATTCTGAGCCGTTTACCAATGCAGTTGATGATGTTAAAGATTATATGATTAGTAAGCTTACAGAGGCCGGGCTTAAAATTCCTGAAGACTTTACTTTAAGCGGTACTGAATCCGCTAAAAATTTCGGAGCTGCATTTTTAACAGAGCTGGAGCTGCAGATGGAAAAAATTAAAAGAATGGTAGGGTCTTTTTCGGTGGCATTTGACAAAGGCTCGATTGAGGCGGATTTGTCGCAGTCGGCAGCTAACTATAACACAAGTTCTACAACTTACATTTTAAACGGAAGCGGCGAAACCGTTGCAAAGCAGCTTGCCAGTGCCAGAAGTCACAGTGAATTGGAAAGGATGAGAAACGGATGACAAAAATTATTTTTGAAAATGATGCAGGCAGACTATGTTTAAGCGGCGGCGGTGACGAAATATGGCGTATAACAAATATTTCGGGATTGGGAATGTCGACAAAAAATTTTCAAACTGTGTCTTATTTTTCAGAGGCAGGTCAAAGAAGTATAAACGAAAGACGAGAGGCACGAATTATAACAATAGCCGGTGATGTTTGCGCTAAAGGATTATCGGCGGCTCGTAAAATATCTGAGGCAATAAGGATTTTAGATGCTCCGGGCTGGCTTACCGTAAGGACAAGAGGTTTTGTTCGCAGAATATGGGCACGATGCACAGAATTTTCAGAGGGTGAAAACTATAAATCTTTCAGAAAATTTGCAATACAGTTCTGTTGCGACTGTCCGTATTTTGAAGATGTCGGTAATGATTCAATTGCACTTTTTAAAAGAACCAAAGAAATTAAGAATACGTTTAAGCTGCCTAAGATGTTCAGTTGCAGAACATCTGACGGAATTGTTATAAATCAAGGTGATGTTGAAGCAGAGCCTGTTTTAAATATATATTTTGGTGCCGAAATCTCAGAAGGTGTAAAGACTACGCTTACAATACACAATGAGACGACTAAAAATAAATTGATTATGTCACTGTATCCGAAGCCGGGAGATTTTGTTACCATTGATATTTCAAAACGAAAAATATATAAAAGCGGCGGAGAAAATCTGATTGCTTCGTTATCGGATGACAGCAGCCTGAGCCGATTTATGTTACAAAAAGGTGCAAATATTATTAGTGTTACAAGCGATGTTGAGACTAATTTAAGCATTGTTTGTACATTTACAAACAGATATTTAGAGGCTGTATGCTAAATCTTTTGCGCAGGAGGTTAGATAAGTGGAGGATATAAGATTTTATGATTTTGAGTTTAATTTACTTGCAGTGCAGGCAGATTTTATCAGCGCAAACTGGCAGATTTATTTTAATGATATAGGACAGTTTGAAGCACATTTTTCAAATGATTCTGACATAGTAAAAATTGTTGCCGAAAGTCCTTACATAGTTGCTGTTCAGGGAAGCAAAGCGGCTATTATTGTCGGTTGGCAGTCTGCTGAAGATTTTACCGTTTTTGGTCGAACCTGTAACTGGATTTTATCAAAACGCGTTGTTCCTGCTTTTGAAACCAAGAGCAAAAGAGCAGAAGAAATGGTAAGAGAATTTGTAAAAGAGGCTTTTAGCGATGTTACCTCCTTTGTGCTGGCAGAGGACACGCACAGCGATGAGGTTATAGAGCTTGTACAAGAGGATTACCGTATATTGTCTGATGTTGTTAAAGAGGCTCTTGATTTGTGCAATCTGGGTCATAAGGTTATTTTTGACGTAAAACAAAAACAATGGATATTCAGTATTATATCTCCAAAAGAGCTTGAAAATATTATATCTGAGGGAAACCGAAATGGAGCAAATATTCAGTTTTCGTCAGATTGTATTGATAGATGTTCGGGTGCTTGGTATTTGAAAGAACAGGAAAAAGCAGAGGACGGTACAGAGCCTGATCCTATATGGACATTAAAAAGGAGTGCTAATTTGAGCGGAATTTATGCTTGGGAATGTGTTATTTCGGCGCAAACTGATAAAGAGGCCGAACTAGAGCTTGAAAAGAAAAAAATAAAAAATTGCGCAAAGGTATTGGCAGTTGATTTTATGTGGCATAAGGATTATGAGCTGGGTGATTCTGTAAAAATAAGAGTTGAAAAAAACGGACTTGAAAGAATGGCTACAATGAGAATTGTTGGTGTTCATTTGTGGTACGAAGAAAATGATGTAGGCGAGCAGCCTATAATGGAGGAGTGATAAGATGTCATATGAATACGGCTTTGCCGATAATATTGAATATGGAGCAGAGGATTTAAACAAGCTGGTTAAGTGTTTGGTCAGCTCGGGAGTTGAAGACCTATTTGATAATGATACTCCATACAATGCAGAGAAATTAAACGACATAGTAAAAACGATTTATTCCGATGGTGTTGTGCCTGAAAGTGTGAATACACTTAAGGTAAGTAAAGTATCAGACGGGACAATAGCAATTGCGCCGGG
>JAZOBB010000018.1:0-5255 GCA_045595745.1 Clostridia bacterium
CGAGCAGGTCCGCAAATCTTTCTTGGGTCAAATTCGTCAGATGTGGTAACAACTGATTTAACGCCCTCGGTGAAAGCTACACGAACGTCGGTGTCGATGTTGATTTTGTTAACACCTAATTTGGTTGATTTAATGATAGAATCTTCAGGAACACCAGATGCACCGTGTAAAACGATAGGCATATTTAAAAGACCTTTAATTGTCTGCAAACGTTCAAAGTCAAGCTTCGGCTCGCCCTTATATTTTCCGTGTGCTGTACCGATTGCAATTGCTAAATAGTCAACACCTGTTCCGTTTACAAACTCAACAGCCTCGTCAGGAGAGGTTAAGCGTGCATCTTTTTCGTCAACACTGATGTTATCTTCAATGCCGCCTAAACGACCAAGCTCTGCCTCAACAGAAACTCCGCATGCGTGAGCAATTTTAACGATTTCTTTGGTTTTTTCAATATTTTCGGGAAGCGGGAAGTGTGAACCATCAAACATAACAGATGTCCAGCCGTTTCTGATACATTTAATAAGTGTTTCATATGTTGTACCGTGGTCTAAGTGAAGAGCCACAGGAACACTTGCTTTTTTAGCTGCTAAATGCACCATTGCAGAAAGATAATCAATACCTGCATATTTAATTGCACCCTCAGAAGTCTGAATAATAACGGGTGACTGTGTTTCTTCAGCTGCGGCAATAACTGCCTGCAAAATCTCCATGTTGTTTACGTTAAACGCGCCAACAGCATAGTTTTCTTTGTGTGCCTTGTCTAAAATTTCTTTACCTGTAACTAACATATTTATTACCTCCAAAATTATAATCTTAATTTAAAGCATAAAAGCATAAATCGTCATCTTTAGTGTTTGCAGGGAATTACCAGTTTATCCAAATGAGCAAAATTATTGTTTCGAATCATATCGGTAGTTAAAACCATCGTAGAGCCGCACAAACAGCATTCTAAAATTATATCATCCTCGTGAATTTCGACATCAATTATATTTGCGCCGCATTCGCAAAAAAGCATTTCTCGGTCTGATAAATCCTGAATTTTGTCTAAAGCTTTAAGCATAGTTACACCATTTTTGCCGGTGTGATTAAGTCCGCAAGCAGCGACAACCTCGCTAACATATGCCTCGTTTTGGCAAACCGCCTTTTTAACAGCCTCATCCTTTCCGATAAATACCAGCCCGACAATAACATTGGGGCAGGTGAATTCACAGCACTCTTTTTTTGCAAGAGATGAAAAGGGAAGGCTGAATTTATGAATTTCGTCGCATACCAAGCACTGAACGCGAACGGAGTATGTTACTTTGTTTTCGGGTAAAATTTCGATTGATGAATGACCGCAGCTGCACTGAACAGAAATTCCTTTGCGGCCCGATAATTCAAACAAAGAAAAATTACCATATGCAAATTCGCCGCAAGAGGGGCAGCGATATGCAACAGTTCTGTTAAAATTAATCAGCATTTTAAGGCCTCGTTTCAATCCGTATATCAAGGACAAATTAATCCTTTATATATAATACTACAAATACGACGAATTGTCAAAGAATTTATTATATTTTTATTAAATTATGGGTGATTGACAATAATTTAAAAAAGTGCTAAAATAAATTAGTTCGAGTAATCCAGATGGTCGCGGGGGCGAAAGCCAACGAGGAAAGTCCGAGCTTCGCAGGGCAGGGTGCCGGGTAACTCCCGGTGGAGGCGACTCTAAGGAAAGTGCAACAGAAATAGACTGCCGAGCAGGCCGCGATGGTGGAAAGGCGAGGTAAGAGCTCACCGGCACTGTGGTGACACAGTGGCCATGTAAACCCCACCCGAAGCAACACCGTATTGGCTCGCACGGAATAAGTCGGCCCGATATGTCCGTGCTTGGCGGTGGCTTGAACCGTATAGTAATATGCGGTCTAGATAGATGATCATCAAATACAAAACTCGGCTTACAGGATTGCTCGAACACAAAAGCACCGGTAAAAACCGGTGCTTTTGTGTTATTGTTTTAAGGTGTATTCAAACATTTCGCAATGAATTTCAGAGCCAACGTCAGCTCCTTGAGGTAAAAGTGCCAATGCAATAAAAATTTCATTGCCTGTTTCGATATCCTTTAAATATGCATATTCACCTTCAGTTCGGGTTAAAATGTAATCTTTTGGTTCCATAATAATTTCCTTCTATTTTGTTAAAATTATTGCCTGATGTAAGTCTTCGATGTCAATTTCAAACAAAGCATGGCCATTTTTCTGCTCGTAATCAACTTTTTTGTTATCTTCAAGTGGCAGGTAAATGTTTTTGTATTTGCCCTGTAAATCAACATCTACTTTAAGATGATATATTTTAGGTATATAATCAAAAGTGGATATCGAGCGGTCTGCGTGTTCACCATTTATATTAACAAAATTAACAATCATATCGTCGCCGTCAGGCTGCAAAGTTATATCAACATATCGCTGATTAACCTTTACCATAGGATTATAAAGCTCATACAAAACATCGTTCATAAAATCACGAAGTGTTGTACTTCTCATTTTATAGTATGATGTTCCTAAATCGAAAAATACAGCAGTAATCGTACCTTTTTCATAATTTACTTTAGTCTTTGTTGCGCTGAAGGTGCTGTCTTCATCACATTCGTAATATGCCGTAGGTCCGTCGCACTCTACTTCATAATAGTTTGTTACAAATCCTGACAAAAGACCGCTTTGGTGAATAAAATAAGGTGTATTTTCATGATACTCAATCCACTTGCAATCATAAAAATCTTCAAACAGCTTTGATGCTTTAGCACCGATTACTACCAGATTTCCGCCGTTTGCTACGTAATCTGTAAATACTTTTTTCTCTTCTTTTGTAATTAAAGACCATTCGGGGAAAATAACAACATCGTATTTGTTTATGCTTTCAAGCTGATATTCAAAAAATATTTCGGCGGTGTGCTGTGCGTCTAAAACGCAGCCTGTAATGCCTATAAGACCGTTGGTCGTTCCTGCAGCATTAAATTTTTTATTGAACGCATAGCGTGCCTCCCTAGAATAATAAATACCTACCTCGGCGGTGGGCTTTTTATCGTAGCACAGTTTTTCGCGCTTACGCATAAATTCGCCAACCTCTTTTGCCGCTTTTAGAGGATGCTCAAAAAATGTACCGTCTGAACGCTGCGAATTATATATCTGAAAGCCGCCACCAAGACTTATAATGCTTGCAGCTTCTTGCTTTAATTGTTCAGCAGACTTAAAATATTTGTTTTTATCTGTAACATCAAAACCCCAAGCCATTAAATCCCACTGTATATCGCGGTTAGACATGCATCTACCTTCGTAACGGGCGGTACGTATGGCGTTGTTAGCAGGAAAGTCACCGCTTATAAAATCAACCTCTACGTCAATCGGTTCGGGCATATATGAAGTATACGCCCAGTTGCTGCACACTCTAAATTCGGGGTTGTGCTCGTGCATAGCTGAAACATATTTTTTTAAGCCTTGTCTGAATCTTTCTGCTACTATAAGGTCGTTTTGCATTTCTGTAAAATAGGGTTTTAAATACGGCTGAGCAGTTTCTGAATAATCGTTATATACAGCCCAACAGTCACCGTCAACCCAAACGCCATCTACGTGATATTTGTCGTTTAATTCTTTAAGATTAGGAATTAAAACTTCGTCAAGGTAAGGACTGAACTGACTTGGCAGATTTTGATTTTTGTTCCCGTTTTTATCCTTTATGGCATATTCGGGGTGCTCGGTTACATATCTTGTATCCCAACAGCCTGAGTAATGAACGTATAAAGGTGTGTTATGTTTGTTAGTAATTTCACGGTAATCCAAAAGTAAATCCCTGTCTATGCTTGTAGAGTTGCCTACACTTGATTTAAAACTTGTATTTCCGGGATGACCTTTAGAATCTACTTGTACAAAATCGGGTTTAACCTCGGTTAAATAGCGTTCGAAAAGTTCGTTTGTTATGCGTTTTCCAACGTGAGCATCAGGTCCTGCGTGAAAATCAAAATGAAGTCCGAAATATCTTTTTTTTCTGTCGTTCATAATTGTTTCCTCCCTTTACTTTACGCGTGTTAAATATTATTTTATCATATTGCCTGTTTTTTTCAAGACAAATGTTACCAAATTCAAGACAAATGTTATCATATTGCTTGTTTTTTTTCAAGACAGATGTTATAATTGGCATATACGAAATTTTATTTTATAAAATTTCTAAAGCCTGGCGGCTTTTGCGGTCATAAGACCGCATATGCCAATTGACGGCGTCGCAAAAATGCCCTTGTAAGCAAGCATTTTTACTCCTGGTAAAATTGGAATTTAAGCTGTGAGTTGGTATAATTTATCCATGCGACTTAGGGAAGTCGCAAAAAAGGATGTGTTATATTGGAACAAAAATATGAACTTTCTGATAATAGACGTATTTTTTTCTATTCTGATTATTTAAAAGAGCGATATGGTGAAAAGGTTTATAAGCTTCCTATAAATGTTGCCGGAGGCTGCCCAAACCGTGACGGACGGATAGCTAGCGGCGGATGCATATACTGCGCAGGTGCAGGCGCAGGCTATGATTGTCTGTCGGATAATTTGTCAATAAAAGAGCAGTTGACTCAAAATATGGACTATATAGGAAAAAAATATAAGGCAAAAAAATTTATTGCTTATTTTCAGAACTATACGGGCACATATCTGCCAGTTGATGATTTTAAAAGGAATATAAACGAGGCAGCACTTGATAATATAGTCGAAATTTCGGTGTCCACCAGACCGGATTGCTTAGCAGAGCCATATCTTGATGAAATGTATAAGCTTTCTTGCGATACGGGCATAAATATGAGTATAGAGTTGGGTCTTCAAACAGCAAATTATCATACTTTAAAAAAGATAAACCGAGGTCACGGTCTGGCTGAATTTATACGTGCGGTTATCTTGTGCAAGAAATATGGTTTTTCAGTGTGTGCTCACGCGATTTTAAATCTTCCGTGGGATGACAGAAATGATGTAGCAGAGACAGCAAGAATTATGTCGGCTTTAGAAGTGGACGGAGTAAAGCTGCATTCGCTTAATATTCTTAAAGGCACCGAGCTTGCAAGAATGTACGAAGCGGGCGAGATAGAAGAACCTAAAAGAGACGAATATGTAGAACGTGCATTAATCTTCTTGCGCAATACATTGCCACAGACTGCGGTGCACAGACTAATCGGACGTGCACCCGAAGAAATAAGTGTTGTAGAAAACTTTAATAACAGCTGGCGCAGTGTGTATGACGAAATAGTA
>JAZOBB010000019.1:0-22763 GCA_045595745.1 Clostridia bacterium
GAACACGTAAAATCAATATATTCGTTCAATTTAATAAGTAACTTTTTAATATCTGCAACAATGCTCAAGTCACAAATAATATTTTTATTTATTTCGGCAGGGTCAATATCAATATGTATAATTTTTGCACGGCGGGCAGTAGCCTCGCTGTCTGCAACTGCGCGGTCAGATATGCGTGACCCCATAAAAATTATTAAATCTGAATTTAAAAATGCGCTGTTTGCAGAGCGTGTTCCGTGCAGACCAAGCATTCCCAAATATTGGCTGTGGCTAGAGGCAATTGCGCTTATTCCCATTAAAGTTGATGCTACGGGAATTTTAATTTTTTCAACAAATGCCGTAAATTCTTGGCTTGCACCTGCTCCCAAAACTCCGCCGCCTAAAACGATAAACGGTTTTTTTGCTGAACGAATCATTTTTGCAAGCTTTTTAATCTGCTTTTCATTTAGCTCAGGCTCGGGATTATAACCCCTGATTTCAGGCTTTTCGCAGGGGGTAAATTCTATTATCTCTTTTTGAATATCCAAAGGAATATCAACAACAACCGGACCCGGTCTGCCTGTTTTTGCGATGTAAAAAGCCTCTCGCATTATACTTACGGCATCATCAGCATTTTTAACCAGATAATTATGCTTGGTAATAGGAGTGGTAACACCTGTTGTATCAACCTCCTGAAAGGCATCTTTTCCGATATTGCATAAAGGCACCTGACCCGTGATTGCTACAAGCGGAATCGAATCCATATAGGCATTGGCAATTCCGGTTATTAAGTTTGTTGCCCCGGGACCTGAGGTAGCTGTGCAAACACCGACTTTTTCTGTCATTTTAAAGTAACTGCTTGCCGCGTGGGCAGCACCTTGCTCGTTTCGGGTGAGAATGCAGCGCAGCTTTGCACTGTTTATTTTATCATAAATCGGCGTATTTGCCGCCCCCGGATAACCGTATATAACGTCTGTGCCCTGTTCTTTTACGACTCTTAAAACAGCCTCTGCTACTGTTATGTTCATCTGCTCACCCTCTTTATATATAATATGGTTAATATTCTATCAATTTTAATATAAAATGTCAAATTATGTTTTATTTTATGCTCGTATAAACATCGGCAACCTCGGTAATTGTCATAAAGGCTTTAGGGTCAATATCGTGTGCTATTTCTTTCACTTTAGGAATCTGGAATCTGTTTACAATAAAATATACAGCTGTTTTTTCTTGTTTTGAATAATGTCCGCGTGCTACAAGCTGAGTAACTCCACTTTCATATTCGCCGGATAAGGCATCGCATATTTCATCCGCCATATCTGTTATAATCATAATTGCTTTCGAGCGGTCAAGACCCTCTACTATAAAGTCAATGGTTTTAAGTCCCGCGCCGTAGGTTACGATAGAATAAAGAGGTAATATCCAGCTACCTAATATAATACCGCTTATTACATATATAATAACGTTATAAACCATAACAAAGGTTCCTACGGTAATGCCGAGCTTTTTTGCAAAAACAACAGACATAACCTCAATACCGTCTATCGCTCCGCCTAAACGTATGGTTAAACCGCTGCCTATACCCGAAATAAGTCCACCGAAAAGTGAGCACAAAAGCAAATCCTCGCCCGCCAGCGGTGAGGCAATGCTTACATCAATAGGTAAAACATCGGTTATTAAAAATGCACCCAAAGAATACATCGCAACAGCATATAATGAATATACGGTAAAAACCGCACCCTGTTTTTTTAATCCGTACAAAAAGAGAGGAACGTTTAAAACTAAAAGAAAAAACGACAAAGAAAAAGGTGTAATTTGCGAAAGCAGCATAGATGTGCCCGATATTCCGCTGTCATAAAGCTTTACGGGTGCTAAAAATACGGTTATGCCAAAGGCATTTATAAATCCTGCTATCGTTAAGCCGATAAAATTTATTACTTTAAAGCTGTGCCCTTTTTTGTGCTTCATACTTGTTCCCCTTTATTTTTAATTTCCTATTTAATATGATTATTCAAACCTTTTTTATTGTAACACAAAAAGGAGCTTTTTTCAATGAAATTATAAGGGTTGTTTTAAATTGTTAAAATAAAATTAATAATAAAAAACGAGCAACACCTAAGGTGTTACTTAAATAAGGGGTCCCGCAAAAGCCTTGCTTTTGTGGGATAAGGAGGAGTAGCGTAGCAAGCGACTGATTTTTTGCATAAAAAAATCGGAGCAAGCATAGCTTACTCCGACGTGGTGACCCATAGGGGAATCGAACCCCTGTTACCGCCGTGAAAGGGCGGTGTCTTAGACCGCTTGACCAATGGGCCATATTAAATTACAAGCCTATTATACCAGAAAAACACAGTGTTGTCAAATATAATTTTAAATATTTTTTAAAAAAACTCTTGACGAAATAATTTTATTGTGATATATTAAAGTGTACCTGAGGGTTAGGTTCTTTTTTTTTGCGCGCGTTTTTTTAGTAAAATGCGTATTAAAAAGAACTTTAATTATGCAATATTAACGCATGGATAAACATAAGGAGGTGCTTTTCATGAGAACCAGAATCACACTCGCATGTTCAGAATGTAAGCAGAGAAACTACAACACAATGAAAAACAAGAAAAATGATCCGGACAGAATCGAAATGAGCAAATATTGCAGATTCTGCAAAAAACACACAACACATAAAGAAACAAAATAATTTAGTGTAAGCCAAATATGTAAGTAAGGATGTGTAGGTTATGGCGTCTGAAGAAAAAAAGGCCGGTTTTTTTAAACGTATCTCAGCATATTTCCGCGAAATGAAGACCGAGCTTAAAAAAGTAGTTTGGCCTACTTTTAAACAAGTACGAAACAATACCGGTGTCGTTATTACTGCCCTTATTTTAGTTGGTGTAATAATCGCAGTTCTGGACTTTTTCTTCCAGTTCTTAGTAAACACACTGCTTAAATAAGAGGAATATCCTCCGACGCAGGATTAATTTCAAAATTAATTTAAAAGGAGGCAGAAGAGGCTTTTGCTTCTTTGATTTGATATGGCTGATGAAGCAAGATGGTATGTCGTGCATACCTTTTCAGGTTATGAGAAAAAAGTGCAGACCGACATTGAGAAATCTGTAGAAAACCGTGGCTTAGAAGATCAGATTTTAGATATCAAAGTGCCCATGGAAGAAGTTATCGAAACAAAGGGTAACGAGCAGAAATCCGTAATGCGTAAGGTATTTCCGGGTTATGTTATGGTTAAAATGCATATGACAGATGAAAGCTGGTATGTAATTCGTAATACCCGTGGTGTTACAGGATTTGTTGGTCCGGGGTCTAAGCCGGTTGCTTTAACTGATGAAGAGGTTTACGCAATGGGAATCGAGCGTAAAACTGTTGCCGTTAAGTTCGAGGTTGGCTCAAGCGTTCGCGTTTGCGATGGCCCGCTGGCAGATTTCGTCGGTGTTGTAAGCGAAATCGATACAGAAAAGCAGCTTGTTAAGGTTGTTGTTTCGATGTTCGGCAGAGAAACTCCCGTCGAGCTTGATTTTTCTCAGGTTGAAGTATTACATTAAGATAGCAAATCCGAAAGGATTGTTATATTATCTGCTTTTGCAGATTTAATATACGTATAAGGTGCGGCAGGTGCCGCTCGCTAATGCGTATGTTTGGCTTGCGGCTGTTTGGGCTTGCCGCAATGCCGTGGGAGGACGGAGGGTCCGTTCGCCAGTACCACATTCGTTAAAAAGGAGGTGCCCCTAATGGCTCAGAAAATCGCAGGTTACATCAAATTGCAGATTCCGGCAGGTAAGGCTACTCCGGCTCCGCCGGTAGGTCCCGCTTTGGGTCAGCATGGTGTAAACATTGTACAGTTCACAAAGGAGTTCAATGAAAAAACAGCGAAGGATGCAGGTTTGATTATCCCTGTTGTAATCACCGTTTATGCAGACAGATCGTTCTCTTTCATCACAAAGACTCCGCCGGCAGCTGTATTACTTAAAAAGGCTGCTAAAATCGAAAGCGGTTCCGGTGTTCCTAACAAAACTAAGGTCGCAACCGTTTCAAAAGAGGCTGTTCGTCAGATTGCTGAAACGAAAATGCCTGACCTTAATGCTGCATCAATCGAAGCAGCTATGAGTATGATTGCAGGAACAGCAAGAAGTATGGGTATTGTTGTTGAAGACTAATCCCGTGCTTGTGTGAAATTAGTGGGAGAGCCAAAAGGCTTGTCAGACCACAGAAGGAGGAAAACGAAATGTTTAGAGGTAAAAAATATATCGAAAGCGCGAAGCTGATCGAAAAAACTACTCTTTACGATCCGGCAGACGCTATGGATTTGGTTGTTAAAACCGCAAAAGCTAAGTTTGACGAAACCGTTGAGGTTCACGTAAAACTCGGCGTTGACTCAAGACATGCTGACCAGCAGGTCAGAGGCGCTATCGTTCTGCCGCACGGAACAGGTAAAACCGCACGCGTGCTCGTTTTTGCTAAGGGCGAAAAAGCTACAGAGGCTGAGCAGGCAGGTGCAGATTTTGTTGGTGCAGAGGATCTTATCCCGAAAATTCAGAACGAAAACTGGTTTGAATACGACGTTGTTGTTGCAACTCCCGATATGATGGGTGTTGTAGGTCGTTTGGGTAAAGTTTTAGGTCCTAAAGGACTTATGCCGAGCCCGAAAGCTGGTACTGTTACTATGGATGTTGCAAAAGCTATTGCAGAAATTAAATCCGGTAAAATTGAGTACCGTCTGGATAAAACAAACATTATCCATTGCCCGATTGGTAAAGTATCATTTGGTGCTGAAAAATTGCAGGATAACTTCAAGGCTTTACTTGGTGCTATCATCAAAGCTAAGCCGGCAGCTGCAAAAGGTCAGTATATGAAGAGCTGTGTAGTTTCTTCTACTATGGGCCCCGGCATCAAAGTTAACCAGGCTAAACTTTCTGACTAATTCTTAAAGTTTTTGCTTGACTTTTAAAATCCAATGTGCTATAATTGCCTATGGATTGATTTTCCGCAGACAGTTGGTGCTCTTTGAGCTTAAATATCCAGCCGAGGAAGCTTTCATATGATAATGATATGATTAAAAGGCTTTTCTCTGTTTGCGGAGAAAGGCCTTTATTATATTTTGGTTAGCGAGGTGAACGAAAAGATGCCAAGTGAAAAGATTTTAGAACAGAAAAAGCAAATCGTTAGCGATTTAGCTGATAAAATGCAAAAAGCTGTTGCAGGTGTTATGGTTGACTATCGCGGTCTTACCGTTGAAGAAGATACCAAGCTGAGAAATGACTTGCGTGCTGCAGGTGTTGAATACTCGGTTGTTAAAAACACCCTTACTCGTTTTGCTGCAAACCAGATCGGTTACACCGATTTTGACGAAGTGTTAAACGGACCTACCGCTTTAGCAATGAGTTACACAGACGTTATTGCTCCGGCAAAAGTTTTGGTTGAGTTTGCAAAGAAAAACGAAAACTTAGAAATTAAAGCAGGTTTCGTTGAAGGAAAAGCTGTTTCTATCGACGAACTTAAGACTTTAGCTGCTACACCAAGCTTCGATGTTCTCATTTCGAAGATGATGGGAAGCATGCAGTCACCTATCAGCGGTCTTGCAAGATTGCTCTCTACTATTGTTGATAATGGTGTTGAGTTATCTGAGCTTGCTGCAGGTAAAGCAGAAGAAGCTGCTCCCGCAGAAGAAACCGCTCCGGTAGAAGAGGCTGCACCGGCTGAAGAACCCGCTGCAGAAGCTCCGGCAGAAGAAACTGCTGAGGCACCCGCTGCTGAATAAGCAGAAAATAATTTTTAAAAATTAAATTTGAAATTTTAAATTTATAGGAGGAAAAGAAAATGGCTGATTTAAATGCTATTCTTGATTCAATTAAAGAATTAAAATTGCTCGAAGTTGCTGAGCTTGTTAAAATGATGGAAGAAGAATTCGGCGTAAGCGCTGCTGCTCCTGTAGCTGTTGCTGCTGCTCCGGCTGCTGGTGGAGACGCTGCTGCTGAGAAAACCGATTTCGACGTTGAGCTTACTGAAGCTGGCGCAGAAAAAATTAAGGTTATCAAAGTTGTTCGTGAGCTTACCGGCTTAGGACTTAAGGAAGCAAAAGACCTCGTTGAAGGTGCTCCGAAAGTACTTAAAGAGGGCGCAAGCAAAGACGATGCTGAAGCTATCAAAGCTAAGCTCGAAGAAGTTGGCGCAAAAGTTACTCTTAAGTAATTTTATTCTGACTGTAAAAGGCGATGCTGTTGCATCGCCTTTTTTATATTGTAATTTCAAATATCATAAAAATCTTAATTTAAAAATATGAGAGAAGCGAACATAAGTTACCGAAGGCGACTTTTTTGCAATAAAAAAGCTGTAGCAAAATATTTTGCTACAGCATTACTTTAAAACAATCCAATTATAAATGCTACAATTCCGCTGCCAAATGTCATAATCAAACCTGCGATTAAAACTCCTAAAATAATAGGGGGCAGTGCCTTTTTAAGGCGCATATCTAAAAATGCGGCAACCAAAGCACCAGTCCACGCTCCTGTTCCGGGCAGAGGAATTGCAACAAACAGACACAATCCCCAAAACTCGTACTTTTCAATTTTGCCTTTGTTTTTTTCGACCTTTGCCTCTAACCACAAGCCGATGGGGCGCAATAGCTTCGTTTTCAAAAACCATCTTGTAATAGGTCTTATAAGCATCAGAATAAACGGAATTGGTAACAAATTACCGATTACAGCTAAAAAGTAAAGCAGCCACGGATTCATATCAAGAACAAATCCGAACGGAATTGCACCTCTTAGTTCGACAATCGGAATCATAGAAACTATAAATACTACCAGCTCATTTGAAAGATGCATTCCCTGAAAAAAATCTATAATCATTTGTGACATTTTTAACTCCCCCTTCTGCTACGACACGAATATTGTTTCAACACCGTCTACTGCGGCGTTAATTAAAGTTTCACAATCTAAAAGCTCTTCAGATGCCTTAATTTTATCAAGCTTAGGCTTGGTGTTAGGATGCTTTGGTGTAAATATGGTACAGCAATCCTCGTAAGGTAAAATAGAGGTCTCAAAAGTGCCAATCATTCTCGCGCGTTCGACGATTTCGTCCTTATCCATACCGATAACGGGTCTGAATACGGGCATTGATACTGCATCATTGGTAACACCTAATGCCTCGACAGTCTGGCTTGCAACCTGACCGATGCTTTCGCCTGTCACCAATGCAATCGCGCCATTTTTTCGAGCTATGCGTTCAGAAATTTTCATCATAAAGCGACGCATAATAATTGTAAGCTGCTCTTCAGGGCAATGCTTTCTTATTTCTAACTGAATGTCGGTAAACGGAACAACGTGCACACGCATACCGCCTGTATATCCCGACACAATTTTGGCAAGCTCTAAAACCTTTTCTTTTGCGCGGTCGCTGGTATAAGGATGTGAAAAGAAATGCACCGCCTCGAGCGCAACTCCACGTTTTGCTGCCATATATCCTGCAACCGGGCTGTCGATTCCGCCCGATAATAAGAGCATTGCCTTTGCATTTGTGCCGACAGGCATTCCGCCCGGCCCTTTAATTTTATCGCAATAAACATAGGTATTGGTGTCGCGCACCTCGACCATAACGGTCTTTTCGGGTGCTTTAACATCAACTGCAAGATGCGGAAATTTCATACA
The DNA here is from genome assembly GCA_045595745.1 of Clostridia bacterium. GTDB lineage: Bacteria > Bacillota > Clostridia > UBA1381 > UBA9506 > RGIG1666. The sequence goes on from JAZOBB010000019.1 coordinate 7,629, forward strand.
AAGTGAACCGCCAACCTCGCGACAGATTTCAGGAGATTTAAGCGGAAATTTTTTATCCGAGCGTTTTGCTTCCACCTTAAATGTGGCTGCCGCGCTAAGCTCGTCTTTTAAGCATTCGGCCGTTCCCTCGCAAATTGCACCGATTTCTTTGGGCAGAACATATGCCCTTGTAATTGATACTATACCAAAAACCTTTTTAAGTCTTTCGGTTGCCTCGCTTATGTTTTCCTCGTCGGGCAGACTGATGTAGGTTGTTGCCTGCGCCTTTGTTATATCGGGTGACATTCCGCGAAGAGCCGCGCGAATATTTTTAACCAACAAATCCTCAAAAATCGGGCGGTTTAAGCCTTTTAAAATTATTTCTCCATATTTTACTAAAATTACCTGCTTCACTTATTTCCTCCTATTTTACGAATCGAGTCTGAATCGGGTCAATGTTTCGGCAAACATACAAAAGCCGTTCACTTTTTTCGTGCGCTTTAGCGTCTGTATATCCGTCAAAGCACGATAAAATCTCAAATCCTTGACGTTTTAAGGCACCTAAAACTTCTGTTTCAGAGTAGCAACGTTCGGTATGTACTTCGTCAAAGCGTTCATAAAGACCGTCTTTTGTTTCTGAGAAAAATGTAAGATAAAAATCGCATAAATCAGATTCTTCATCATAATCATTTTCCCACACATAAAAAATGCCGTCAGTTTCGTATGTATAAGTTTGATTAGCCAGAATATTTTTAAATTTATATTCCGAGTTTATATCAAAAATCAAAAGTCCGTTCGGATTTAAATAATTGTTGCACAAACGAAAAACGGTATCTAAGTCGCCGTCTTCGGTCAGATAGTTTATGCTGTCCAGCATACAAACAATTGCGTCTACTGTGCCGTAAAGCTCAAGCTCGCGCATATCCTGACATAAAAGAAGAGCCGCGGGGCATTTTTTTCGTGCTACGTTAAGCATTGCATCAGAGCTATCAGCTCCAATCATATCATATCCGCGCTCTAAAAGCAAGCCCGTAAGAGTGCCTGTGCCACAGGCAAGGTCTAAAACCAGCTCTGGATTTTTTTCCTCGCGGGAAAAGATTTTGCAAATTTTATCTGCCGCGCTTTCGTATTCTACATCAAATGTGAGCTTGTCATATAGCTCGGCAAAGCGATTATATGCATCTGTCATTTGTCTTTTCCCTCCCCGTCTTTAATTTGCTGCCAATATTTTGCGGTCAGCTGTTCGTTTTTATTAGAGCCGGGATTATAATATTTTTTATTTTTTATATTATCAGGCAGATACTGCTGATTTACATAGTTGTTGGGGTAATCGTGCGGATATTTATAAGTAAGTCCACGTCCCATTTTTTTTGCGCCGCCGTAATGAGCATCCTTTAAATGCTTCGGAACATCGCCTGTGTAAGAATTGTTTACATCTGAAAGAGCCTCGTCAATTGCCATAACTGCAGAGTTGCTCTTAGGAGCTGTAGCAAGCAATAAAGTTGCCTCGGCTAGCGGAATGCGAGCCTCGGGCAGACCCAGCTGCAACGCGGCATCTACACAAGCTTTTGTAATTGCCATAGCCTGCGGATATGCAAGACCGATATCCTCTGCTGCAATAACCATAAGTCTGCGGCAAATAATCATAAGGTCTCCGCCCGCAATAAGCCGTGCCAAATAATGCACAGCGGCATCGGGGTCGCTGCCTCTTATAGATTTTTGAAATGCACTAATCACGTCATAGTGGCTGTCACCGTCTTTGTCGTGACGAAAAGCCTTTTTGTTCACGCACTGCTCAACAAAATCTATGTCTATGGTTATGGTGTTTTCGCTGTCAGGCTGTGCCGCCATAACACAAAGCTCTAAGGTATTAAGCGATTTTCGCACATCGCCCGATGAGGTCTGGGCAATAAACTCTAAAGCCTCATCACAAATCGAGATATTTATTGAAAGCTCGTCTTTTAAAAGACGGATTCCTCGATTTAGAGCATCTTTAATATCAGATGGCATAAGCGGCATAAATTCAAAAACGGTTGCACGGCTTAAAATCGCGTTATAGATATAAAAATACGGATTTTCGGTCGTGCTTGCAATTAGTGTAATAGAGCCGTTTTCAATAAATTCTAATAGAGATTGCTGTTGTTTTTTGTTAAAGTTCTGAATCTCGTCAAGATACAAAAGCACACCGCCGGTGTTTTCTAACATATCGAGCTCTTTTATAATTTCTTTTATGTCAGAAACAGATGCGTTTGTGGCATTTAGCTTATAAAGCTTTTTGCCCGCTGCTCGGGCGGCAATGTTTGCAATGGTGGTTTTGCCTGTTCCCGACGGACCATAAAAAATCATATTAGGGATAGTTCCCGACTCTATTAGTTTTCTTAAAATCTTGCCTTCGCCGATTAAATGACGTTGACCGAATACATCAGAAAGTGTATCGGGTCTTATTCTGTCTGCAAGTGGGGATATAGGCATCTGTTTCACTCCTTTCGAATACATCTGTAATCCCGAAAAAGACCCGTATAACACTACGTGCTATATCGGGTCTTTTAATCTTAAAATTACTTCTTTTTCAGCGCGATAACAATACGGCGATTCGGTTCTTCGCCAACGCTGTAAGTATCAACATCGGGGTTCGCCTGCAAGGTTGAATGAATAATTCTGCGTTCGTTTGAGCTCATTGGCTCTAAGGTAACCTTACGATGCGTTTTAACCACAGAACGTGCCAGATTATTTGCAAGCTTAATAAGTGTTGCATGACGTTTTTCGCGATAGTTTTCGGTATCTAAAATAACCTTAACATATTCGCCGTCGCCACGATTAACACAGAGACTTGTCAAATGCTCTAAAGCATCTAATGTGTCGCCGCGTTTTCCGATAATAATTCCCATATTATCGCCTGATAAGTCAATTTTCATCAGTTTTTCGGATGTTTGAATGTCGATATCAACCTTAAGTCCCATACCGAAAAATACTTCGGTTAAAAATTCGCGTGCACGTGATTCCAAATCTAAGCTCGGCGTTACGCGAACTACTGCATCTTTAGAGCCTAAGCCGAACAAACCGCGGCTGCCCTCTTCTAAAATTTCTACTTTAACTTTATCTTCAGTCAGTCCCAGCTCGGAAAGAGCAAGCTCAATTGCAGCCTGAACTGTTTTTGCCGATTTTGTAATACTGTTACTCATTTTTTCCTCCTCTTACTTTCTCTCTCTCTAAAATGTTCCTTTGTTTCAGAAACGGTTTCTTCTGCAATTTTTTTGCCAACTACTTTTGTTAAAATAATCTGCTGAACAAATTGCACGATGTTTGAAATTATCCAATAAAGACCCAGACCAGCCGGCAGAGAGAACGCAAAGAATACAGTCATAAACGGGAAAATATAGTTCATCATCTGCATAGTCTGTGCATTGTCGCCCGATGGCTTGTTACCCGACAGCTTTTGTGTAAGCCACGAGGTTAAAAATGTTGTAAGACCTGCCAAAACAGGAATTAAAAGAAGCGGACTTATGTTATTTAAAGAAGGTGTAGCCGATAAATCCAGACCGATAAAGTTAAAATCCATTGTTAAAGCACCCGAAAGCGAGGGGAGCTTTTCTACCAATTCATTAAAATGCTCGGTCATAAACTTTGCAGCAGGAATTTCGTTTACCATTCTGCCGGTAACTTCAAGACCCATTGTTTTCATAACTTCAATGGTTTCTGTAAGGGTCGGAAGTCCGTATTTGCCCAGCTGTACCACATAGGTCAGCGGATTTCTGATAATGTTATACAAACCAATCAAAAGCGGAAACTGTATCAAAAGCGGCAAGCATCCACCCATGGGGTTGATGTTGTTGGACTGATAAAGCTTCATTGTCTCTTGATTCAATTTTTCTTTGTCATACTGATACTTTTTTTGAAGTTCTGCTAATTTTGGCTGAACTGCCTGCATTTTAGACATAGATTTTTGCTGTTTAACAGAAAGCGGCAACAAAATAGCCTTGGTGATAATTGTAAACAGCACAAGTGTCCAACCATAGTTTTTTACCGCTAAAAAAATAAAACGGAAAAGATATCCGAGCGGTACGTTAATAATGTCTAAGAAACTACCCAATCAATTTGCCTCCTTCGGCTCTATTTTACGGGGTCATAGCCACCTTTTGAAAAAGGATGGCATCTTAAGATTCGCCATATAGCCATAATACTTCCTTTAAGTGCACCTTTTTTTTCGATTGCCTCGAGCGCATATTGCGAGCAGGTTGGATAAAATCTGCATCGGGGCGGAAAAAGCGGCGATATAAACTTACGGTAAAAACGGATAAGTGCTATAAGCAGTCTCTTCATAAGATAAGACCTCGCATATAAGGTTTAGCAATTTAAAAGATCGGCTCTTTTAAAAATTTCGCCAAGCTCTGCCGAAACCTCGTGATAAGTGTCTAAAGATAAACAGTCGGATTTTGCTACAATCACAATATCGTAGCCGAGTTTTATATCGGTTTCCATTAAGCGATAGCTTTCCTTTAAAAGCCTCCTGACGCGGTTTCGTTTAACCGCCTTGGCTATTTTTTTCCCGACCTTAAGCCCTAAGCGGTTAACCTCGAGCCTGTTGGGCAGAAAATAAAGGATAAAGTGTTTGTGGTATATTTTTTTGCCTTTTTGATAAACTCTTAAAAACAATGAATTCTGATTAAGACTAACTGTCTTTATCATAAAAAATCCCTTTCAAAATAGCGGATTTATGAATAAAGTCGCTGAAGAAATCCCCAGCGACCATTTTTCATAAATCAAATTATGCAGACAATACCTTTCTGCCTTTGAGTCTTCTTCTCGCCAATACCTTACGGCCGGAACGAGTACTCATTCGATTTCTAAAACCGTGGTCTTTTTTTCTTTTACGTTTATTCGGTTGATATGTTCTAAGCAAATGCTCCACCTCCCATTACGAACTTGACAAAAACGAAAGTATACCACTTTACTGTTTATCATACACTCTAGATATTATATAATGCCGACGGCAACTTGTCAATACTTTTTTTCTTCTTATTATGAATAAAATTTAAATTTGTACAAAAAAAGTGTTCCATTTATATAAGAATTGTGATAGAATAAGTTTTGTATTATAAAAAATTTGATTAATTACATATATTTTAGGAGGCATTTATGAAAATCGATTTATTATGTCCTGCAGAAAGCAGAGGAGTAACCGTAAAAACAAACAGCTCAACAGGTGAACCTTATGCACTTTTTCGTTTGTTTAATTTAAGCGATAAGGTTATAGACAGCATTAAATTTACCGCACGTGCATACGATGCTTACGGAAAAGAGCTTGGTTCAATTCCCATAGAGCTTAATGAGCTTGACGGTCAGCCAAAAAGTCCGTTTGCAGTTAACAAGGGTGTTTCGCTTGCCGAAATCTCAGAGGCAAGACACGTTGTTGCCGATATTAACGAGGTTACTTTTGCTGACGGCGAGGTATATACCGTAGATGAGAGCAATATGACGGAGGTAAACTATATTCAGCCTGATTATGAAGAGGTTACCAGATTAAAAAGTGTTGCCGGCAGCGATGCGGCTTGCTATGCTCAGGACCCGGGTCCTTATTGGCTTTGCGTTTGCTCGCGTCCTAATAAGCAGGAGGATTCAGAGTGCATACGTTGCGGAAGAGACAAACAGACAGTTTTAAACAAATTTTCTTCGCACGATAAAATAAACAAGGCGGTAGAAGAAAAACGTTTAGAAGAAGAAAGAGCAGAGCTTGAGCGTTTAGCAGAAATAGAACGCCAAAAAGAGCTTAAAAGAAAGAAAAATGCAAAAATTGCTGCAATATCGGGCATTTGCGTTGCGGCGGCGGCTGTTTTAGCTATCATTGTATGGCTTGTTTACGGCTTTGTAGTTACAAAAATAGCCGATTCTAAGGTAGCTGAGGGTAATTATATCGAAGCATACGAAATGTATCGCAGTGTAAATAGCAAAAACATAGGCAATGCATCTGAAAAGGTTAAGGGCAACAGCTTTGCCAATATGATTCAATCAGGAATTTTAACCGCTGACGAAGAAAACCTTTATTACATAAACAGCACTATGAATATTGTTAAAGAAAACAAGGCAAGCGGCGAAAAAACCACACTTGGCGAAAGTCAGGGTGTAAGCCTTAGCATATCGGGCGAATGGCTGTATTTTGTTGATTCTATAACAGGAGAGCTTTGTCGCATTAAGACCGACGGTTCGATAACCGAAAATGTTATGAACGAGGCTCCGATGTTCTATACAACAATCGGAAACGATTTGTATTATATAGCAGAGGATACCGAAAGTGCACAGGTTGCAGCACAGAATCAGCAGGCTCAGCAGCAGGCACAAATTGCATTGTTCTTAATGGATACCGAAAGCAAAAAGGCCGAAAAAATATCTGATGCATCAATTTATTCACTCGAATTCTATAAAGGAAAGATTTATTATATCGATTCTGCTGACAATCACAAGCTTTATGTGATGAACGCAGACGGTAAAAATGCTCGTCTTTTGGTTGATGCCCCGATGTATGGCTTTACAATTTTAAATGATAAAATTTATTATTCAAACGGCACAATGGCAAGCGAAGAGGCAACAATTCCCAATTTGACCTTAGAGGTTGCATCATTAGACGGAAAGGCAATCGAAACTGCCATAAGCGATAAAAAGATTAGCCTTATTTCAGCAGATAGCGGAAAAATTTATTTTACCACATATGATGATAGTGTGCTTTATCAGATGGATGCAGAGACAAAAGAGGTTTCTCAGACTGCGGTAACCGATTTTAATGTGTTTAACATCGCTGACGGATATATAAACTATATGTCGCTTGAAGGCGAAATGTTTAAAGCTAAGGCAGACGGCAGTGCAAAAGAGAGCATTGGTATGTTGAATCCTATGGGTTGATTTAATAAATAAAAAATAGGGACTGTGGCTAAGGCCGCAGTCCTGTTTTAAAAAAGAGGTGAGTGCTTATGGATAAAAACGCTTTAATGCTGATAGAAAAGTTAGAAAAAGAGCATAGTCTTTCTTTGGGTGAATATAAGTATATAATCGAAAATCTTTCTGATGATATAATTGCTCTTTTGGCAGAAAAAGCGGTTTGTGCCCGCAAAAAAATATATAAAAATCACGTGTATATCCGCGGCTTGATTGAAATAAGCAACATCTGTAAAAATGACTGCTATTATTGCGGAATTAGAAGAAGTAACACAGGGTGTGACAGATATCGTTTGACTCTTGAGGAGATACTTTCTTGCTGCAGGGCAGGGTATGAGCTTGGTTTTCGCACCTTTGTGCTTCAGGATGGCGAGGATATTTATTTTTCAGATGATGTTGTCTGTGATATAGTTTCTAAAATTAAAAAAAATTATCCTGACTGCGCCGTTACCCTGTCATTAGGCGAACGCAGCAAAAAAAGCTATCAAAGGCTTTATGATGCAGGAGCAGACCGCTATCTGTTAAGGCACGAAACGGCAGATGGCGAGCACTATAGCTTTTTGCATCCTGATGAAATGTCTTTTAAAAACAGAATAGAGTGTCTTAAAAATCTTAAAGAAATTGGCTATCAGGTCGGCTGCGGATTTATGGTAGGCTCACCAGGGCAAAAAGCAGAGCATCTGGCAAAGGATTTAAAATTTATTGAAGAGTTTAAGCCTGATATGTGCGGAATTGGTCCGTTTGTGCCGCATCACGCGACTAAGTATGCAGATGAAAAAACAGGCAGCGCAGAGCTTACCTGTGCACTTTTGTCGATAATAAGACTTATTTCGCCAAATATTTTACTTCCGTCAACCACCGCGCTCGGCACAATTTTAGCAGACGGCAGAGAAAGAGGAATTTTAGTAGGCGCAAATGTTGTAATGCCTAATCTTTCGCCCGAAACGGTCAGAAAAAAATATGAACTTTATAATAATAAAATATCTGAGGGTCTAGAAGCGGCAGAGCAAAAAGACGAGCTTACAAGAAAAATGAAAAAGATAGGATATGAGATAGTAACTCATAGGGGTGACATAAAAAAAGTGGCTAAAAAAACTTAGTTTTTTAGCCACTTTTTATTGTATAATGAAAACCACGCAATAGTCGCGTGGTTCAATAAAGGTTAACCAATGAACAGACAGCAAAGTAAAGCATATAAAAAAGTATATTATTTTGAAATATTGTAAAATATCACAAACAATTTGGTGGAAAGCCTTCCCCTTAAGGGGAAGCCTGAAAAAAACGACCCATTTATGTGTAGCAAGTAATAATTGCATGGCTGACATGCCCATATGAAGACGCACTTGTGCGTTGCCAGTAATATTAGGGCTGTGCCCGAAAATGAAAAACCACCCGCTATGCGGGTGGATATTTATTCGTGTAATATTAATTATGCATTTAATGCTGAATTCTTTTTTCTGTCGTGTATTATCATACCGATTATTGCAAATGACAACTGCGGCACGTGAGTAAGCAATACGCTGTATGATGCAGAAAGAATATCGTAAATGCACCACAATACCATATTAACAATCGTCCAGAAGCGATATTTAGCACCGCTTTTTTGTCCGATGCACATAATAAATGTGAGCGATGCAACAATAACTAAAATACCTAAAGCCGAAATTCCGTTTGCAACCCAGATGTTAAGAACAATAATTGCTAAAGCATAAATTGCAATCAACCATTTTGGCAAAGGCTTGTTTTTTGAATCAAAGAAATAATTAATTAAGGTCTGCAATCCGCCTAAATAGCAGGCTGCCGCACCGTTTATTCCGCTTCCGCCTGCTAAATAGCTCGTGGCAACCAAAACGTTACCACAAAAAACCAAAAACAAAATTGTTTTCATTTTTTCGCCTTTAACGAGCGAAGCACAAATCATTGAGATTAAACCCAATATACTTAAAATATAAGATAAAACTAACATGATATCTCCTTTCGAAATTACATTTATTTCGCGCTTTCTAAAAGCTCTTCTAAATCTGCTTTTTCTAACGTATATACCTCGGGGCAGAACTGACAGGTAAGCTCGGCTCTGCCATCTGTGTTAATTATGTCTTCAAGTTCGATTTTGCCAAGACTAATTAAAGCACGTTTAATTTTATCCATCGAGCAGTCGCAGCGATATTCATACTCTGCGCTGTCTAAGAACTGAAACTCAAAGCCGTCTAAAAGCTTTGCGATGATGTCTTCTGCGCTCATACCATCTTCCATCATCTGCGTTACAGAGGTAATTTTTGAAATGTTTTCTTCAACACGAGCAATATCCTCTTCCATAGCGGCGGGCATAAGCTGTACCATAAATCCGCCCGAACGCTTAACGCTGTAATCGCGGTCAACTAAAACTCCCAGACCAACGGCTGTTGGCGTTTGTTCAGAGGTCGCAAAATAATATGTAAAATCTTCGGCTATCTCACCCGATACTATCGGCACCTGACCTGTATAAGGCTCTTTTAAGCCCAGGTCCTTTGATACACTAATCATTCCCTTGCCTATTGCGCCTGAAACATCTAACTTGCCGTTTGCTTTTTTGGCAATATCAACAGCAGGATTTTGAACATAACCTTTAACCATACCGTCTCCGTCAGCAACTGCTAAAACCGAGCCAAGCGGTCCGTCGCCCTTTATAAGCAGAGTTACGCTGTTATCGGGCGATTTTAACTGGCTGCCCATAATAGCCGCCATGGATAAGGTTCTGCCCAATGCCGCTGTCGCAACAGGACTGGTATGATGAATGCTTTGCGCCCTTTCTGCGATGTCGGTTGTGTCGGCAAAGGTTACACGAACAACCCCCCATTCGTCGATAGCACGGATTATTTTTCCCATTTATTACACTTTCCTTTCATATAAAATGCGTCGAAAAGGGATGCAAAAAAAGTTCAGATCGCAAAAAGGCAACTATGTATAAATAAAATAGAAATAATTATAATTTTATTTTAATTTTTTATAACGAAGAAAAATCTAAAGATGATTTTTCTTTGTATTTAAGCCTTTTTGCTATGAACAAACTTCACCTCTCGACGTACAAAAGTACGCCTTCGGGTATCCCCAAGCAAAGCTTGGGTTCAGTTTGTCCATTCTGAATCATTTTTTTCTATCCCTAAAGAAAGGGTCTGTAAAAATTAATTTTTACAGACCCTTTTGCGCAGTATTAGTTAAAACGTAATTTTAAAGTTATATATAACCCTAAATCAGCTAACTCTTATACTCTTTCAACATTAGCTGCCTGCGGGCCTTTTGCTCCCTCAACAACCTCGAACTGAACTTCCATTCCTTCGTCTAAAGTTTTGTAGCCTTCCATGTTGATTGCAGAAAAATGTACGAATACGTCAGTACCCTCGCTTGATTCGATGAAACCAAAGCCCTTTTCTGCGTTGAACCATTTTACTTTACCAGTTTGCATTAGATGTTTGCCTCCTAAAAAAATACTTTGTGCCCAAGCACTAGGTATACTCTAACACAAACCGCCTGATAAGTCAACACTTTTTTCATAATTTTGGCAAGAATTTTTGTAATTTTCTGGAAAATCGAGATAGTCGGAGCATATTCGCGAAAATGCGTCAAAATGCCCTTAAAACGTCATTTGTTCGCCCGAAAAGCTTATTCCGAAATGTTCGTATGCTTTAGCTGTTGCCATTCGACCTCTCGGTGTGCGGTTTAAAAATCCGAGTTGTAAAAGATAAGGCTCATAAACATCTTCTATGGTGTTCGGGTCTTCTCCGATTGATGCGGCAAGGGTGTCAAGTCCGACAGGACCGCCGCCAAAGTTCTGAATTATAAAAAGCATCATTTTGCGGTCAATCATATCAAGACCAATGGGGTCAATTTCCATATGCGAAAGAGCAAGGTCTGCAAGCTCGCGGGTTACAACTCCGTCGCCTTTAATCTGAGCGAAGTCGCGCACACGTTTTAAAAGGCGGTTTGCAATACGCGGAGTTCCGCGTGAACGGCGGGCAACCTCCATCGAGCCTTCCGAGTCAATTTTAGTACCTAAAATATTTGCCGAACGCGAAACTATCATATCAAGCTCTTCGGGGGTATAAAGCTCTAAGCGGCTTATAACTCCAAAGCGGTCGCGAAGAGGAGCTGTTAAAAGTCCCGTACGTGTGGTAGCACCTATAAGTGTGAATTTTGGCAAATCAAGCCTTACTGAGTGTGCGCCAGGTCCTTTTCCTAAAATAATATCTAAAGAAAAGTCTTCCATAGCAGGATACAAAATCTCTTCAACACTGCGGCTTAGGCGGTGGATTTCGTCAATAAACAAAATATCGTTAGGCGAAAGGCTGGTTAAAAGAGCCGCCAAATCTCCTGCCTTTTCGATTGCAGGACCCGAGGTTATGCGAATGTTAACACCCATTTCGTTTGCAATAATACCTGCCAGTGTGGTTTTACCTAGTCCCGGAGGGCCGTATAAAAGAACATGGTCAAGCGGTTCGCCTCTGCCCTTTGCGGCACCGATAAAAATTTTCATATTTTCTTTTACTTTTTCCTGCCCTATATATTCAGAAAGTGTTTTAGGGCGCAGACTGTATTCAATTTCGTTATCCTCGCCCAAGGTGCGAGAGGAGACAATTCTTTCTTCAGACACAAAATTTTCTTCAATAGCCATTATTTAGCACCGCCTTTACGAATTTAACAAATTTTATTGTTTTGCAAGTAATAAAAGAGCTTTTTTAATTGCCTCTTCGGTAGATAAGCCTTCGCCAGCAGAGGCAACAGCCCTCATTGCTTCGCCCTGAGAATATCCGAGAACCATTAATGCCTCGACGGCATCGTTTCCGCTGCTTGTCGGTACGGCAAAGTCGATACTTTCTGATACAGCTCCACCGACTAAGTCATTGTTTTTCATTTTATCTTTAAGCTCTAAAACTATTTTTTGAGCAAGCTTTGGACCGACTCCCTGTGCCTTTGTAATTGATTTATAATCATCGGTCACGACAGAAAGCGCAAGCTGTGCCGGTGTCATTACCGACAGTACGGCAAGACCTGCCTTTGGTCCTGCGCCCGATACGGATATGATAAGCTTAAACATCGAAAGCTCTTCACGTGTTAAAAAGCCGTATAAATCCATAATGCCCTCTGCTACACGCAAAAAGGTATGAATTTTTACCTGCTGACCTGCAGATATTCGTGAAAGGTTTGCAGGTGACATATACGCACGATATCCCACACCGCCGGTATCTATCACCGCCGAGTTTTCGTCTACATATTCAACTGTTCCTGTTATCATTGCTATCATATTATAATCACTCCTGTATGTTTGCATATAAGCTTTTTGAATTTACAAAGGATGGACGAAAAAATTGCGTGGTCTGCGCTTTTTTAAAGAGGATGGACGAAAAAAGATGCAGTACTCTTTTAGAGTATCATCGGGCACTAAGAGCAAAGCGTCGTTACACTCGCTTTGTCAAAGTGCCCAGTGTTAAGAAACAAACTGAGCCCAAGCTTTGCTTGGGGATACCCGACGGCATATTTCTATATGCCGAGAGGCAAAGTTTGTTTGTAACGCAAAGCATTATTAAAAAGAAATTTGCAAGCAAATTTCTACTCTATAGTATTAACTAATAAATTAGCTATACTTTATAATTTATTTTATCATTTGCTTTGCGTGGTCTGCGCTTTTTTCTACATCCTAAGTTATACACTTTCTTCGTGCACCATCTGTTGATACCTCGCATTATGTGCATGACATATTGCAACCGCCAAAGCATCGGCAACATCATCGGGCTTTGGTGTAGATTCTAAATTTAAAAGAGATGTAACCATTTTCTGCACCTGTTTTTTGTCGGCTCTGCCGTATCCGCACACAGCCTGTTTTACCTGAAGAGGTGTATATTCATAAATCGGCACACCCTGAACAGATGCCGAAAGCAAGCACACTCCTCTGCCGTGTGCAACAGAAATAGCGGTTTTAACGTTTGTATTAAAAAACAGTTCTTCAATTGCAAAGGCATCGGGTTTAAATCTTTCTATCAGAATATGTATACTTTCGCTTATATCCCGCAAGCGGTCAGATAGCTTCATTCCTGCCTCGGTGGTAATTGCGCCGTAGCTTATGGTATGAAACTTGTTGCCAACATACTCTAAAACACCGTATCCGACAATAGCAATTCCGGGGTCAATTCCCAAAATAATCATACTTTTCGTACCTTTCTGAATACATAATGTATAATTATACAAATATTCGTGAATTATTCTGTATATTTTCTTGCATATTTTTTATAAAAAAGGATTGAAATTTTGTAATTGTTACATTATAATATATCTTGTACGCATTGAATTTTTATTCATAAGCTAACACGAGCTTAGATAAAATATTATGCAAAATAAAATTATAACTATATTCTATCACGTTTTAGGAGGAAATGCAAATGGCAAAAGAAAAAGTTATTCTGGCATATTCCGGCGGACTGGATACATCCATTATTATTCCGTGGCTTAAGGAAAACTATGACTACGAGGTTATCGCAGTTGCGGCTAATGTCGGACAGGGAAAAGAGCTTGACGGCTTAGAAGAAAAAGCAATTAAAACCGGTGCAAGCAAACTGTACATAGAGGATATAACCGAAGAATTTGTAACCGATTTTATTTATCCTGCAGTTCAGGCTAATGCTGTTTACGAAGGAAAATATCTGCTCGGTACATCGCTGGCTCGTGCACCTATCGCAAAAAGACTGGTTGAAATCGCTGAAAAAGAGGGCGCAACCGCAATTTGTCACGGATGCACAGGTAAGGGTAATGACCAGGTTCGTTTTGAGCTGGCAATTAAGGCTTTAGCTCCGCATCTTAAAATTATTGCTCCGTGGCGTATCTGGGATATTAAATCCCGTGAAGAAGAAATCGATTATGCTGTAGCTCGCGGAATCCCCGTTCCTGTTACAAAAGAGGACAACTATTCAATGGACCGCAACTTATGGCACTTATCACACGAGGGTATGGACTTAGAGGACCCGTGGAACGAGCCTCAGTATGATAAAATATTAAAGCTTATGAAAAGACCTGAGGATGCTCCTGATAAGCCGACCTATGTTGAGATCGAGTTTAAAGAGGGTATTCCGGTTAAGATTAACGGCAAAGAATATGCGCCCGTTGCATTAATTGAAGAATTAAACCGTCTTGCAGCTGAAAACGGTGTAGGTATTGCAGATATGGTTGAAAACCGTCTGGTTGGTATGAAATCTCGTGGTGTTTACGAAACTCCGGGCGGAACACTTTTATATGCTGCACACAAAGAGCTTGAATTTATCACATTAGACCGTGATACAATGCACTATAAAGAACTGGTTGCAAGCAAGTTTGCAGAACTGGTTTATGACGGAAAATGGTTTACTCAGCTTCGCGAGGCTCTGTCTGCATTTATTTCTGACACACAGAAAACAGTTACCGGTACAGTAAGAATGAAGCTTTACAAAGGTAACGCAATGCCTGCAGGTACAAAATCTCCGTATTCTTTATACGATGAAGATATTGCAACATTTGCAGAGGACGAAGTTTATAACCAGAAGGATGCAGAAGGATTTATCAATCTGTTCGGTCTGCCGCTTAAGGTTCGTGCAACAATGAAAAAACGTAACGGTGAGAAATTGTATTAATCAATAGAAATAAAGGTGGCAGTGATTGTCACTGCGACCTTTTTGCTTTAAATGTGTTATTTATATTTTTCGGGAGGGCACAGAGACCCTCCCCTACGATAATGTTTTTATTTTTATCTTTTGCGTTCCGGACTATTTTTACATCAGGGGATAGGAAAAATTGTTTGGAATTGACAAACAGAACCGAAGGGTTACCCGAAGGCGTACGAGGGTACGTCGAGGGTGAAGTTTGTCAATAGCAAAAAGACGATAAAAAAGAGAAAAGCATCGCTTAAAAACGATGCTTTTCTACATAATAATAAAAATCTAAGTTTAAACATCATAATTTTATTTTTGTGTTATAATTTTTGTCTTTTTGCGTTCCGGACTATTTTTACATCCCCCGGCTTATTCATAATCTTTGCGCATCAGTGCTCGTGTATATCCCTTGTCTTTAGTTGTCGAATCAACATAAAATCCGCGACCATAATAAAACTTAACGAGTGACGATGCCTTAGATGCGGTATGAAGCTCAACATACTTAATTCCCATAGCCATCATATCGGCACTTGCGGCATTCATAATTGCCTTTCCTATGCCGTGATTCTGATGCTTGTCA
>JAZOBB010000020.1:0-10537 GCA_045595745.1 Clostridia bacterium
CGAAGATGCCGATATTATCGGTCAGTTTGGTGTAGGCTTTTACTCTGCCTTTATGATTGCAGATACCGTAATTGTTAAAAGCCGCAAGTTAGGTGCAGACAGCGCAAACAAGTGGGAATCATCAGGCGCAGACGGATACACCATCGAGCCTTGCGAAAAAGACAGTGTCGGAACAGAAATTGTTTTAAAGCTTAAAGAAAACACCGAAGACGAAAACTATGATGAATTTTTAGAAGAATTCCGTTTAAGAGGAATTATTAAAAAATATTCAGATTACATTCGCTACCCCATTAAAATGCTCGTAACCAAGAGCCGACCAAAGCCAAAGGCTGACGAAAACGAGCAGACCGAATACGAAACATATAAAGAGGACGAAACCTTAAACTCAATGATTCCTATTTGGCGCAAAAATAAATCAGAGCTGACTAATGACGAATACAACAGCTTTTATAAAGAAAAATTCTATGATTTCGAAGACCCGATTTTGACAATCCACACCAGCGCAGACGGTGTTACAAGCTATAAGGCTCTTTTATATGTTCCTGCACACGCACCGTTTGACTATTATACCAAAGAATACGAAAAGGGTTTGCAACTTTATGCAAACGGCGTTATGATTATGGACAAGTGCGCCGACCTTTTGCCCGACTGCTTCGGCTTTGTTAAAGGTTTGGTCGATTCTGCCGATTTATCTCTTAACATTTCAAGAGAAATTTTGCAGCATGACCGTCAGCTTAAGGTTATTGCAAATCATCTTCAAAAGAAAATTAAGAGCGAGCTTTTAAATCTGCTCAAAAACGACCGCGAAAGATACGAAAAATTCTATACAGCCTTTGCCCGTCCGTTAAAATTTGGCGTATATAACGAATTTGGCAAAGATAAAGAGCTTTTAAAGGATTTATTGATGTTCTGTTCATCAAAAGAAAAGAAACTTGTAACTCTTGCCGAGTATGTTGAGCGTATGCCCGAGGACCAGAAATTTATCTATTACGCAGGCGGCGAAAGCGTTGATAAAATAGAAAAATTGCCGCAGGCAGAGCTTGTTACCGATAAAGGATACGAAATTTTGTATTTTACCGAGGATGTAGACGAGTTTGCTATCCAGATTCTGCGCGAATTTGAGGGCAAAGAATTTAAATCAATTTCATCAAGCGATTTAGGCATAGATGACGAGGGCAAAAAAGATGAAGAGCAAAAAGAATCAGAAAACAAAGATTTATTCGTGTTTATGAAAGATGCCCTGTCAGGAAAGGTCAAGGATGTAAAGGCATCCTCAAGACTTAAAACTCACCCCGTTTGCTTAACAAGCGAGGGAGCACTTTCTATCGAAATGGAAAAGGTGCTAAACGCAATGCCCACCGACAATAAGGTAAGAGCCGAACGCATTTTAGAAATAAATGTGAACCACCCCATATTTAACAAACTGACCGAAATGCTCAAAAAGGACAAGGACAAGCTTAAAAAATATACCGAGGTGTTATACGGCGGAGCACTCTTAATTGAGGGCTTATCAGTTGATGACCCCGTCGAATTTTCGAACAATATATGTGATTTGATTGACTGATAAAATTGTAATATTTCACTTTAAATCTTCATATAATTTACTGTCGTCGGACAAGCGGCGACAGTATTTTTTTATTTTTGGAGGATTTAAAATGCTTAAACGACTTATATTTTTAGCTGTAATAACAGCAGTTTTTATTACAACATCACGCGAAGCAATTACAGATTTATCGGCAAAAGAAAGCGCGAGCCTTACCTTTAATGATTTATCTGAAAACTTCAGCTGGGCAAACGAGGCGGTATATGCCCTTGTAAAAAAAGGTGCAATAAGCGGAATCGAAGAAAATGTGTTCTCGCCAAAGGCTCAGGTCAGCCGCGAACAGCTTGCAAAAATGCTGGTGCTGGCTTTAGATATAAATCACGAAACCGCCGCCACACAAACCTTTATTGATGTTGGGTCGGTTCGTTGGTCCTTTAACTATGTAGAGGCAATTAAAGACCTTTTTCCTAAAAGTGCCGACAGTGCAATTAACGAGTTTTTGCCCGAACGGTCTGTAACGCGCGAGGAGCTTGCCGCCGTCATAGTAAATGCTCTTAATCTGCCGAAAAATTCCGACACTTCTTCCCTTTCAGAATATGTAGATTTTAAAGATACCTCACCTGATTTATCAGGTCATCTTATGACGGCTGTAGCCAACAACATAATCGGAGGTTCAGATAATCTCCTTCGCCCCAAATCAGTCGTAAACCGCGCAGAAACGGCAGTAGCTATTTACCGCGCAATGAATATCAAAAACGGCAAGCCCGCTCAGGCAACCTCTATGACCGATATCGCGGGCAAAAGCACCGTCACCTTAGAGCAGGCAAAAGCCTGGGCAAAATCTAAAAACGCACACGAACGATTTATAAGCATCGCCGATATTTACTGGAAATACGGCGAAAAAATGAACATACGTCCCGAGGTTTTATATGCTCAGGCGGCAAAGGAAACGAATTACGGCAAATATACGGGTAATGTTGTTCCCGAGCAGAACAACTGGGCAGGAATAAAAACAAAAAATGCAAGCGGCGACAAAACCAAAGACCACGAAAGCTTTGCCACAGCCGATGACGGTGTGCGTGCACATTTTAATCATATGGCGGCATATTTAGGTGCAAACACAAGCGGACAAACCCACGACCGATACGAGGTCGTTATGACTGCCGCATGGGCAGGCAGTATTAAATATGTAGAAGAGCTTGGCGGACATTGGGCACCTGCCTCATCTTATGGATATGATATAGTTGAAAAGTATCTTGGACCTATGGAAAACACAGTCGTAGAATAATAAAAATTGGGTTGCGATAATTATCGCAACCCAATTTTTATTATTCCTGCTGACCTTTTAACAGCTCACTCTGATGCGTAGTCACCAACGCATCAATAAGCTCATTTAAGTCACCATTTAAAATACTTTCAAGTCTGTGAAGTGTAAGACCGATTCTGTGGTCGGTTACACGTCCCTGAGGGAAGTTATAGGTACGGATACGTTCACTTCTGTCACCCGTTCCGACTTGGCTCTTTCTTTCCTGTGCAATTTCTTCGTGCTGTTGGCTCTGCAGCAGCTCATAAAGACGGGAGCGCAAAATTTTCATACCCTTTTCTTTATTTTTAAGCTGAGATTTTTCATCCTGACACGAAACAACCAAACCTGTAGGCAAGTGTGTAATTCTTACCGCCGAGTCGGTTGTATTAACGCACTGACCGCCGGGACCGCCTGCACGGAAAACATCTATTCTTAAATCGTTCTGATTAATTTCAACCTCGACCTCTTCAACCTCGGGCAAAACTGCAACCGTAACTGTCGATGTATGAATTCTGCCACCCGATTCGGTAGATGGAATACGCTGAACACGGTGAACTCCGCTTTCAAATTTTAATCTTGAATATGCACCCTGACCCTCGATGCTGAAGGATATTTCTTTATATCCTCCAAGCTCAGTGGCATTTGAGTTCATAATGTCAACCTTCCATCGGTTAGCCTCGGCATACATCGAATACATACGGAACAAATCGCCTGCAAACAATCCCGCCTCGTCACCGCCTGCGCCGCCGCGGATTTCGACAATAACGTTTTTGTCATCGTTGGGGTCTTTAGGAAGCAAAAGAATTTTAAGCTCGTCATTAATTTTTTCAAGAGTTTTTTTGCATTCAGAAATCTCTTCTTCTGCCATTTCTCTAAGCTCTTTGTCAAGCTCAGAATCAGAAAGCATTGCCTCAGAATCTTCCATATCCTGCATAAGCTTTTTATACTCACGATATTTTTCAACTATAGGTGTTATATCCGACTGCTCCTTGCACAGCTTACGAAATTTGTCCTGGTCGGCTATAACCGCAGGATCGCTGATTTGCTCAGACAGCTCGTTATAACGCTCTTCAATAAACGATAATTTTTCAAACATTAAAGTAAACTCCTCCGTCATAATTCAATACCAAATTATATTTTAACACAATCAGAAAAAAAAAGCAATGAAAACCGCAAATTTATCAGATTAAAACCTATGCTTTTAAAATTTTTTAACAAAAAACTCTTTACAACTAACAATTTTTGTAGTAATGTATATAATAGTTTTTGAAAATCTACCTATATAATAGCAAATTTATTTTTAAAGGAGTGTATATATGACAGAGCTTAAATACTGGCTGTGGCTTTCGCTGGCATTATATCAAAGCAGCAGTAAAATAACCTCTTTATTAGAAAAATTTAATACACCTTTAGATATTTACAATGCAGATGAGGCAGATTTTTATCAGATTGAAAACATTAACCAAAAGAACATTGAGCGGCTTTGTGACAAAAGACTAATTTTTGCTGAGAAAATTATGGACGAATGCCGCAAAAAGGGCATAAGGATTATGACCTTTGACAGTCCGTATTATCCCAAGCTTTTGGCAAATATTTTTGACCCGCCATATGTTTTATATGTTAAAAGCCGAAACAGAATTGATTTAAACAAAGAGCTTACGATTTCCGTCATAGGAACGAGAAAAATGAGTGAATACGGGCGCAGCGTTGCCATAAAATTTGGCAGTGACCTTGCGTCTTCCGGCGTAACCATTGTTAGCGGAATGGCTCGGGGAATTGACGGTGCCGCCCTTACGGGTGCTCTTTCTGCCGGTGGAAAAACCGTTGCGGTTTTAGGCTGCGGTGCAGATGTTGTCTATCCACCCGAACATCGCGAAATGATGAATAAAATTGCTGAAACAGGTATGGTTATATCAGAATATCCGCCGGGAACACCGCCTCTTCAAAATAACTTTCCTAAAAGAAACCGCATTATGAGCGGTCTTGCTTTAGGAACTGTAATTATTGAATCTGATGAATCCGGCGGTTCAATTATAACCGCAAGCCAGGCTTTAGAGCAGGGACGTGACGTTTTTGCTGTTCCGGGTAATGTAAACGCACAAAGCTCCAGCGGAACAAACGAGTTAATCCGCCAAGGTGCTCATCTTGTTACATCTGCACTCGATGTTATTTCTGAATATCAGAACGAATATATAAATATTTTTGAAAAAGCGATGCAAACTGAACAAATAAGGTCTCAGTCAGAACCGGCTTTGATATCTGATGAAAAAGAAGTCCGTCAAGTACCTAAGCCCGTGCTTCCTGTTGTTGATAACAACTTATACAAGGAACTTCCCGAGACCGAAAAACGTATTATAGATTGTATGTCACTTACACCGACACACGTCGATACTATTGCAGAAAAAACGCAGTTATCTGCAAGTGAATTAAATGCCGCTCTTACTCTTTTAGAAATGAAAGGGCTTGTAAAGCAAATTGCCGGACGGCATTTTACATTAAGAATTTAAATTTATTTGTTACTATATATTATCTTTCAAGGAGGATACCAATGGCATCCAATTTAGTAATTGTGGAGTCGCCTGCCAAGGCAAAAACCATTAAACAATATTTAGGAAAATCATATACCGTTATCGCATCAATGGGTCACGTACGTGATTTGCCCAAAAGTCAGATGGGTATTGATTTAGATAATAACTTTGAGCCGAAATATATAACCATACGCGGAAAAGGAGATTTGATATCTAAGCTCAAAAAAGAGGCAAAGGCTGCCAAGAAAATTTTTCTGGCAACTGACCCTGACCGCGAAGGCGAAGCTATTTCGTGGCATTTGGCACAGCTTTTAGATGTTGATGCAACCTCTAAATGCCGTATAGCATTTAACGAAATAACCAAAACTGCTGTTCAGGCTGCAGTAAAAGAACCGCGTCCGATTAATGCTGACTTAGTTGATGCTCAGCAGGCACGACGTGTGCTTGATAGAATCGTGGGCTATAAAATTAGTCCGCTACTCTGGAAAAAGGTAAAAAAAGGCTTATCGGCAGGCAGAGTACAGTCTGTTACAACCCGTCTTATAGTTGACCGCGAACGCGAGATTGACAGCTTCGTACCCGAAGAATTCTGGAATTTAGATGCCATCTTAAAAAAAGGTGATAAAGGCGAAAAATTTACCGCAAGCTTTTACGGCAAAGGCGGCAAAAAGAAAAAGCTAACCAGCAAAGAAGATGTTGACAAGGTAACAGAGGCAATTAACTCGGCAGATTTTATCGTTACCGATGTTAAAGCAGGCGAGAAAAAACGTTATCCTGCACCGCCGTTTACCACAAGTACTCTGCAGCAGGAAGCATCAAGAAAGCTGAACTTTACCGTTAAACGCACAATGATGGCAGCTCAGCAGTTATATGAAGGTGTTGCTGTTGAAGGTCACGGCACAGTCGGTCTTATCACATATATGAGAACCGACTCATTAAGAATCTCAAATGATGCACTCATTGATGCCCGTGATTATATAGGAACAAAATACGGTAAAGATTTTCTTCCGTCATCTGCAAGAGTTTACAAAACCAAAAGCAATGCCCAGGATGCACACGAAGCAATAAGACCAACCTATGTTTCGCTAACTCCTGCCGATGTTAAAGGCTCTTTAAGTGCAGATATGTATAAGCTGTATAAGCTAATTTGGGAACGTTTTATAGCTTGTCAGATGGAACACGCAGTTTATGACACAATGAACGTTGATATTGATGCAAACGGCTATACCTTTAAAGCAAGTGGCTCAAAACTTAAATTTAAGGGCTTTATGGCACTTTATGTTGAGGGCAGAGATGACGGAGCAGAAGAAAAAGATAACACTCTTCCCAAGCTTACTGTCGGTGACAAATTAAAGGCAGAAAAAATCGAAAGTGCTCAGCACTTTACTCAGCCGCCACCAAGATATACCGAGGCGACCTTGGTTAAGGCTTTAGAAGAAAAGGGCATCGGTCGCCCCAGCACCTACGCTCCTACCATTACTACCATAACCGCACGAGGATATGTTGTACGTGATAAAAAGCAGCTTGCTCCAACCGAATTAGGAACAGTTGTTACTGATATAATGACCAGTCATTTTTCCGATGTTGTCGATGTTGAATTTACTGCCAATATGGAAAAAGAGCTTGACTCAATTGAGGAAGGAACAGTCGAATGGGCAAAAGTTATCGGCGGTTTTTATACTCCGTTTAAAGATACTCTAAAAAAAGCTGAGGCAGAAATCGGCAAAATTAAAATCGAAGACGAGGTTTCGGATGTAAAATGCGAAAAATGCGGAAGACTTATGGTATATAAAATGGGTCGTTTCGGCAAGTTTCTTGCCTGCCCCGGCTTTCCCGAGTGCCGCAACGCAAAACCTATTGTTAAAGAAACCGGAGCTAACTGCCCCATTTGTGGCGGCAAAATTTTAGAGAAAAAATCACAGCGCGGAAAAATTTATTTCGGCTGTGAGCATAATCCCAAATGTGAATTTATGTCATGGGATGCACCTGTTAAGGATAAAAAATGCCCCGATTGCGGTGGTCTTTTACTGCATAAAAAGAGCAGAAAAGGTGATTTATTAATCTGCTGGAATGAAAAGTGTGAATATAAAGAAGAGCTAAAGAAATAAAATAAACGGGACTGTCAAATGACAGTCTCATTTATTTTGCTCGGGCTTCTTCCCTTTTGCTTTTTAAACATCTTAGAAAAATTAAACACATCTTCATATCCTACCATATATGCCGATTCAGCAACACTATACCCTTTTTTTAAAAGCTTTTCAGCATGATTTATTCGTGTTTTTATTAAAAAATCTTGCATTGTTAAACCATATTGCGCCTTAAACAGTCTTGATAAATACTGTCTGTTAACTCCAAGCTGAACTGCGATTTCTTCTATTTTTATATGTCGCATATAGTTTGAACTGATAAAATCATAAGCAAGCTGTTCATATCTTGCTGTTTCGCTATTGTCATCAAATATAGTTGAAATAAGCTCGAACAGCTTTGATGCAACTGCTTCTTCGCGCATATTATTTTTTTTAGCACAGCCCAGTAAATCCAAAAAAGTGTTTTTTCGATACGGCAAAACGGGTGTTTTAATGTCATTTAACATTTTTGCAAGCTTTCCGTTAAATCCAACCCAAATATAATGCCACGGATTTTTTTCATCAGCTCTATATGTGGTAACCTCATTAGGCTTTATAACAAAAATTTCACCTGCTTTTACATCATATGTCTCTTTTTCGGTAAAAAATCTTCCGCATCCGCTGACCACATAATGAATAAGATAATATTCTCTTGTCGCAGGACCGTAGCTATGATTGGGCACACATTTTTCAGACCCCATAGAAAGCGGATTTATATCACCAAACTGCTTGTTTATTAAAAATATTTCGTAACTCACGACAATCACCTCTAGTCACATTATAACATATTATTGTCACATTATTCAATTGTTTTTTAGAAAATAAATTATATAATAAGTTACATAAACACAAATTAAAGGAGACTAATACCATGATAAAAATCACATTTATGGGCGCAGGCAGCACAGTATTTGCCAAAAACGTTTTAGGCGATGTTATGCTTTCTGAGCCTTTAAAAGATTCTACCATCGCACTTTATGACATTGACAAAAACAGACTCGAAGAATCCAGAATTTTAATTGAGGCTCTTAACAAAAACTGCAATGAGGGCAAAGCTAAAATCGAAACATATTTAGGCACAGAAAACCGAAAGGCTGCTCTTTCTGGTGCAAATTTTGTAGTTAATGCAATTCAGGTTGGCGGATATGAGCCAAGCACAGTTATCGACTTTGAAATTCCTAAAAAATACGGTTTAAGACAGACAATAGCTGACACCTTAGGTATCGGCGGTATATTCCGAGCACTGCGGACTATTCCCGTTATGAAAGATTTTGCAAATGATATCGAAGAGGTTTGCCCAAATGCCTGGTTTTTAAACTATACAAACCCTATGGCTATGCTCACAGGCTATATGCAAAGATATACCAATGTAAAAACCATCGGTCTTTGCCACAGTGTTCAGGTTTGCTCTGAGCATCTTTTAAAGGGCTTAGGCATAGACACAGAGGGCGTTACCGACAAAATTGCAGGCATAAATCATATGGGATGGCTGCTTGAAATACGTGACAAAAACGGCAATGACCTTTATCCGCTTATAAAAGAAAAGGCTGCCGCAAAAAATGCAAACGAAAAGCACACCGATATGGTGCGCTATGAATACATCCGCCGTCTTGGCTACTATTGCACCGAGTCTAGCGAACACAATGCTGAATATAATCCGTTTTTTATAAAGCCTAACTATCCCGAACTGATAGAAAAGTATAACATTCCGCTTGACGAATATTTAAGACGTTGCATAAATCAGATTGCCGAATGGGGAAAACAAAAGGATGAGCTTTTTGCAGGTGGAGCAATAACTCACGAACGCTCACACGAGTACTGCTCACGTATAATGGAAGCAATGGTTACTAATGTTCCGTACAAAATCGGCGGCAACGTAATTAACAACGGTGCAATTACCAATCTGCCGGCAAATGCCTGTGTAGAGGTGCCTTGTATGGTTGACAGCTCGGGAATTAATCCTACATACATTGGCGAATTACCACCTCAGCTTGCGGCAATGAATATGACCAATATCAATGTTCAGCTTCTTACAATTGAGGCAGCCGTTAAAAGAAAACGCGAAAATATTTATCACGCAGCAATGCTTGACCCTCACACAGCTGCAGTTTTATCTTTAGATGATATAGTTTCTATGTGCGACGAAATGATTGAGGCGCATAGCGAAACAGGATTTGT
Source organism: Clostridia bacterium (assembly GCA_045595745.1). Taxonomy (GTDB): domain Bacteria; phylum Bacillota; class Clostridia; order UBA1381; family UBA9506; genus RGIG1666. Next base: position 9,682 of record JAZOBB010000020.1, read on the forward strand.
AGTTTGCGATGATTAGTTTTCTCTATAATGCTCTTATGCAAAAAGGGATGTTAAAAAACTCCGGAACGCAAGAAAAGAAGAGATAGTAATAACATCAACGAATATCATTGTTACAAATTATTTCTATTAAGGTAGAAAAATCGCCGTTTCGATTTTTCATAAAATTTAAACTTTTCTTGCTATCAACAAACTTCGCCTCTCGTGCGTCGAAACACACCTGCAGTGTTCAGATTTTCTTTACAAGAAAGAAAATCGTTCACGTAAGCAGTCGGTTTCTCCTTTTCATTCAAAGGCACTTGCCTTTGAATGATGAAGGAACAGATGCGAAGTGGACAAAGTGGTTGGCATATGCCGACCACGTAAAAAAACGGAGCCATCTGTGACGTAGTACGCCTTCGGGTAACCCAAAGCTAAAGCTTTGGCTCAGTTTGTTAATTCTAAAGCTTTTTCCTATTCCTTTAAAAATACAACCTTTCTTTTTAGAGATATAAGCTCAAATGGGCCTATATCTCTTTTGCTGTAAAATATTTTTAATATATTTAAATTTTTGTGATAAAATACCTTGACAAGATAATAAAATTTGAGTATAATAGTTCGAGTGTAAAGGAATTACGCTTTACATACATTGATTAATCGGGGTGATGGTATGGAAAAAAATGTGCAGATAAGCTTGTTGTTTTCCATCTATCGGAATATGCTGACCGACAGACAGGCAGAGAGTGTAGACCTTTATTATAACGAGGATTTATCTCTGGCTGAGATTGGGGAGCATCTTGGTATCACAAGGCAGGGTGTCCGTGATAACATCAAAAGAGCTGAACACATCTTGTTTGATGTGGAGGAAAAGCTTGGCTTA
>JAZOBB010000021.1:0-7393 GCA_045595745.1 Clostridia bacterium
GCAGTGCCGACTATCGTATTAATAATTATTAAAATTGCTATAATAATTCTTTTTCTCATATATATCCCTCTCATATAAAGAAAAATTCTATGTAAACTAAAAAATGCGCCAGCAAGAGCTGACGCACGAAAAATACATTGCTCTTATTGGTCAAATAAATCTGAATAATTAGCTATAGCAAGTATCAGAAATAGAGCATGTATTTTTACCGATAGTAAAAAATACATACTTACTATAACTAATAATGAAAAAAATATTCAATTTATTTGACCACTTTCATTATAACACAAACTACAGATATATACAATAATTTTTTAAATAATACAACAGTTGTTTTTGAACTAATAAAAAATGCGCCAGCTAAAGCTGACGCATAAAATATTTAATTCTAATCCATTAATTCGCCATCAATATAATAAAATCTTGCAACGCGTGGCATAAAGTTACACACAACCTCGTAATTAAAGCTATGACACATACTGCCTAAATCCTCGGCGGTAATTTTGTCACCATCATTTTCGCCTAAAATTACGGCGTGTTCACCGACTGTAACATTTTCAATATCAGTTACATCAACCATTATCTGGTCCATACAAACCTTGCCGACAATAGGTGCTTTTTTGCCGTTTATAAGCACATATCCAACGTTAGTAAAGCAACGGTTAAAGCCGTCGGCATATCCGATGCTTACTGTGGCAATTTTTCGCGCTTCGGGTGCTTCGTAAATATGTCCGTAGCCGATTTTAAATCCGGCAGGAACTTCTTTTACGTGAACCACGTGGCTTACAACCTCCATTGCAGGAATCAGGCTTATCTTGGTTGTATCCATTTCATCTGACGGATAAAGTCCGTAAAGAGCAATACCCAAACGACACATATTATACTGCTTATCAAAATCCATTGTTCCTGCACTGTTGCAAATGTGCTTTAACGGGATATTAACTTCTCTTTTATCAAGCATTTCGATAAATGCATCAAACAGCTTGGTTTGCTCATTTGCATCGGTTTTATCAAAGCAATCGGCGCAGGCATAGTGACTAAAAAGTCCCTCTAAGTTTATGCCTTCTAAAAGAGATATTTCTTTAGCCAAGTCGGCACTTTCTTCGTTAGGAACAAAGCCGATTCTGCCCATTCCTGTATCAATAGCTATATGTATTTTAGCAGTTTTACCCATTGATTTTGCAACGCAAGACAGTTCTTTTGCTTCGTCTAAATTATAAATTGCGGCAGTAATATCATATTTTATTAAATCCTCGTAAAGCACAGGGCTTGTATACGAAAGAATTAAAATCGGCTTTTTAATGCCGCCGTTTCTTAATTCAATAGCCTCGTCAATGCTTGCAACTGCAAAGTAGTCTACCTTATCTTCGATATAGCTTGCAACACGTATGCTGCCGTGACCATAAGCATCCGCCTTAACAACTGCCATTGCCAAAACTCCGGGATTTATGCACGATTTAAGCTCGTTTAAGTTGTGCTCAATTGCGCTCAAATTAATAGCTGCAAAGGTGCGGTAGTATTTTTTTCTGATGTGTGCAGACTGCATATTTTCACTACCTTTCAGAAATTATTTTGTGTATAGGTGTGATAGCGATTCCTTCTTTTGTAAGTGCATCTCTAATCTTTTTAACGAACAAAAGAGCCTTTTCGCTGTCGCCGTGTACACATACAGAATCGGGACAGATTTCTATTTCGTTTCCGTTAATTGATGTTACGGTACGATTTTTAATCATACCTATAACACGTCTTACAGCCTCGTCTTCATCTTTAATCATTGAGCCGGGCTTTGTGCGTGCAACCAATGTGCCATCGTCTTCGTATGCTCTGTCAGCGAACACTTCCTGCGCATAAGGAAGACCAATCTGTTTTGCCTGTGCAATCATTTCGCTGTTTGCCAAGCCTAAAAGAATAAGCGATGAATTGTATTCATAAATTCCCTCGCAAATTGCTTTTGCCAAAGCGGCATCCTTTGCTGCCATATTATAAAGTGCGCCGTGCGGCTTTACGTGCTGCAGCTTGATGCCTGCTGATTTACAAAAAGCATCGAGTGCGCCAACCTGATATATAATCATATTTTTAGCATCTTCGGGTGAAACGCTCATATTTCTTCTTCCGAACCCAACAATATCGTTAAATCCGGGATGTGCTCCGATTGCCGCTCCGCTTTCTTTGCAAAGAGCAGCTGTTTTAGCCATTGTTGTCGGGTCACCTGCATGAAATCCGCAAGCTACGTTTGCAGAGGATACCAAAGGAATGATATCAGAATCTCTGCCCATTTTATATGCGCCAAAGCTTTCGCCTAAGTCGCTGTTTAAGTCAATTGAATACATTTAAATCAGTCCTTTAACAGTGAATTTTTAACATCTGTTATAAACATATGTCCCGGTGCGTGAGAAATAGCAATAGGCGGTTTTGCGCTCATCACTACTGACTGAGGTGTAACACCGCAGCACCAGAAAACAGGGATTTCGCCCTCTTTAATTGTTACTGCATCGCCAAAATCGGGCTTGTTTATATCTTTAATACCGATTTTTTCTGGGTCGCCTATGTGAATCGGAGCACCGTGAACACGGGGCATTGATGCGGTAATGCTTATTGCTCGAATTGCCTGATCAGCGGGCATAGGTCTCATACTTACAACCACTTTGCCGTGGAAGATACCTGCCTCGTCACAGTCCATATTTGTAAGATACATAGGAACATTTTTGCCCTCTTCGATATGTCTTACGGGAACATTTGCCGCCAAAAGCTCGCCCTCGAACGAGAAAGAGCAACCAATTAAAAAGTAAACAAAATCGTCTCTCCACAAATTAGATACATCAGTATATTCACCGGTCATCACACCGTTTTCCCAAACTCTGTATTTTGGAATATCGGTTGCAATGTCTCCGTTATCTGCCATTCTTTTTACAAGACGGCTACCTACGTCGCCCACCTCTAAAACAGGGCAGGATTTAGGGTTGCGCTGTGTAAACAGCAAAAAGTCATATGCCTGCTCCATAGGCAATACCAAAAGATTACCCTGAGCATATCCGTCGCACATTCCCGAGGTCTGACCGGTAATTTTACCCTCGCGGATAAGCTGTCTTACCTCAGCTGGTGACATTTTTGAATAATCCATATTTCTCAATCCTTCCATACAGAATAAGTAAGCTCATATTGCAGCTTTTTAAGCTTTTTATCTTCTTCTTTTTTAAGGCAAACAGCCTCTTTTTCGCTGACTGCCGTAAATTTCACTTTTGTGCCGGGCTTTGCCTGAGCAATATTTTTAAGGTCAGCACTTATAACAGTAGCAATTTTGGCATATCCGCCCGTTGTCTGACGGTCTGCCATCATAATAATCGGAGTGCCCGAGGCAGGTATTTGCACTGCTCCCGTTGCGATTCCGTCTGAGATAATATCAACACCATCTTTGTTTTCGATTTGCTCTCCGTCTAAGCGCACACCCATGCGGTCAGATTTATCCGAAACAGTGTATTCAGAGGTTAAAAATGTGTTTATTCCCTCATCAGTAAAGTAATCGTCCTGAGGTCCTAAAACCACACGTACAAAAATAGTATTTTCAAAATTATTTTCAGGCTCGATATATCTTGTGCCAACGTGTTCTTTCGGAACACTTTGTCTTAGCGGAATTTCATCACCCTTTTTAAGTTTTCTGCCTTCGAATCCGCCAAGAGCGCATTTTAAGTTTGTTGACATTGAGCCCATAGCAAGCGGGATATCGAATCCACCTGCAACGGCAAGATACGAGCGCATTCCGCTTTTTGCCATTTTAAGTGTCAGCACATCGCCCTCTTTTACCTCGATTGCAGTATACATTTTTGTCGGCTCTCCGTTTAACTCGGGCTGCATATCTGCTCCGGTTATTGCAACTGTCGAAACTCCGTCAAACTTAACCGAAACACCCATCATGGTCATTTCGATAACACCATCGCACATAGCATTGCCAACTAATATATTTGCAATTTTCATTGAGTATAAATCCATTGCACCATTAGGTGAAAATCCTGTATCCATATATCCAAAACGACCTGCGTCCTGAATAGTAGATAATGGACCGGGAGAAAGTATTGTCATTTTAGGCATTAGTTTTCCTCCCTTACTTCGATTTCGCTGCCGCCTTTTGCCGCAATTTTTTCAAATTCTTCTGCGGTTATCGGGCAAAATCTTATATAATCGCCTGCGCGGTAAACGATTGGCGATTCTCTTTCAGGGTCATAGACCTTTACCGGAGTTCTGCCGATAAGACGCCATCCGCCCGGAGAGGCTAAAGGATAAATTCCGGTCTGCTTTCCGCCTATACCTACTGCGCCAACAGGAATTGTTGTACGTGGAGAGTCTAAACGCGGAGCTTCGATTCTTTTATCCATTCCGCCAAGATACGGAAAGCCGGGTAAAAAACCCAGCATATAAATAAGATAGTCAGTTGACGAATGAATATCAATGACTTCTTCTTTGCTAAGTCCGGTAAGCTCACAAACATCCTCCATATCGGGAGCATATTCGCCGTCGTAACAAACGGGAATAAGGAAGACCCGCCGTTTTTCGGCAGAGCCTTCCTTGTATGAGCTTATAATTTTTAAAATTTTCTTTTCGAGTTTTTTTCTTGAAATGACAAACGGGTCAAAATAGATTGTCATACTGCAAAATGTGGGGACACTTTCGCTTATTCCACGAATGCCATCGTTTGCAATTTTGGCAGCTAAAAATCTTATTTTTCGGTTGGTTTCTTCATTCATTTCTTTTGAAAACTCAACCGTAACCGCACTGTCACCGCACGAAAGAAACCTTATTTGTTCAGAGTTGCTTGTCATTAATAAAGCCACATCTTTCGTTATAAATTTCAGTTGTTTTCAAAATATTTAAGCTCTAAAACCTTTTCAAACCAGGTTTTGCAGGTTTGTTTAAGTCCTAATGCACTTTTTACCATTTCGCGCATTAAGCCAACTATCGGCAGATTGATTTCAAGACCGAAGCCATCAACGGCAGGGATAAGCCAGCCGTACATATCAATCATTCCGCTGTTTCTTGCACACATAATTGCTTCTTTTTCGAGCTCGGTTGTGTGCATAATTTCAACATCCTCTAAAAGATATGCAATTGCAGCAATCATAGCATAGCAGCCCCAGTCGGATACTGTTGCTGTAATAAGGTTGTCTGCCTTTGTTTTAACGGCAATACCGCCCTTACAATCGCAGTTGCAAGCACCTTTTCTAGCATAAGGAATGTATTTTTCCAAAGTATCGGCAATAGTTCCCATACCAATTTCGTTACCCAGGTCACCGATAGCAATATTTAAAATACCCATCTCTTGGATTTTTTCAAAAAGAATATCCTGCTTTGCCTCGAGCGGAGTAACGTCAAGACCGATTGCATTATGATAGTATCCGTCTTCGTTTGCACCCGGGCATTCTATGCTGACAACAGCCGAGGGCTTAGCCATTTTAATAATTTCATCAGCCTGAGCTGCAGCCTTATCTGCATCCTTTGTAAAGCGGATAACTCCCATCGAAACGGGAATCTCGCGCAAAGTGTCGATATCTTCAAATAGATGAAGACCAACGCAAGCCGCCATATTTTTAACAGCCTCGTAGTTATCCTCAGGACAAATAATAATTGGTTTTGCGCCAAATGCCTTAACAAGTGCTCTGCAAAGCAGCATTGAGCTTACGATACCGTCCATCTCGGCTTTTTTATAGGGGCGGAGAACAAAGCCTGTCATAACGTAGACAAAATCTCCTTCTTTTACGGTATCAACCAGCTTTTGTGCGGCATTGATTGATGTAGGGCCGCCTGTATATTCTTTTGATGCCTTGTACAAAATTTTGCACACACCATATCCACGGGGGTCAAGATTTGCAAGGTCGTCAAGACTTTGACCAAGGTTTAATAAAGTTAATTCTTGTTGAGTCATTTTAAATTCTCTCCCTATTTCTAGCTTTTGTTATGTTTATATTATTCGGTTTCTTCGTAGAATTCACGCATTACTTCATCCTGAAGCATTTTAAGAAGCTCAGGAGCTTTGCCGCCAACAGGCTTTCCGTCAATTTCGCTTGCAGCACGGCAGAAGGTACTTGCAGAAGAAACAATAACTTCGTCAGCATTCATCAGCTCATCAACTGTAAACGGAGTTTCGTCAACAGCAATACCAAGCTTTTTGCAAGCCTTAATAAGGTGAGCTCTTGCAATACCGGGCAGAATAAGGTGGTCTGTCGGTGCAGTCATAAATACGCCGTCTTTTATGATATGTACGTTAGAGTGTGCACATTCTGTAACTCTGTCGCCTCTGTGAAGAACGCACTCGTCACAGCCTGCTTCTTTAGCCTTTTGTGATGCCATAACTGAAGGAATAAGGTTAAGAGTTTTAATGTTACAATGTAAGAAACGTGTGTCCTCTGCAGTTATCAGCTTAACCTTTTTGTATACATCGATAACATCTTTATGGGTCATTGTAATCCAAAGGTTACCCTTTGAGCCATCATTTAAAAATACGTGGTCACGTTTTCCGGTACCGCGTGTTACCTGCCAGTAAACAAAGTTTTCGCCGGTATCCATTTTAGAAAGCAGGTCATTTAAAATGTCTTTCATTTCCTGTTTGGTCTGAGCGATTTCGATTCTTAAAAGAGCAGCACTGTTGTAAAGACGGTCGATATGCTCATCTAAAGCAAAGATTTTGTAGTTGCGGCTGCTGGTCGCATCATACACACCGTCACCGAAATAACATACTCTGTCGTTCATAGGTATAGTCATTTCTTCAATTTCGCCAAATTTTCCGTTGTAATAACCGAGATTTTTCATTTTTAATTACCCCTTCTTTTTAATTTATTTTAAAATAGCTTAAAGGTTTCAGCTGCAAAAAAAGATACCTATTTAATTATAATATTAAATAAGTAATAGGTCAAGTAAATATTGACAAAAAACAATAATTTTTCTATTGCTTAAATTAATTGATTCTAAATCTGCTTTGCATAGGCAATATAGACGGAAATTCATTGACTTTTTTATATATATGTATTATAATTAAATTTGTATAATTGTGTTTAAATTTAATTAAACAGCTAAAAACGACTAAATTAAACCATAAGTGCGGTGTGTTTTTGATAAAAATATAACCGCAAAGAAAGGAAAGCTTAGTATGATTAAACCTTTTGAGAAAAAAGTGTGGCTTGCCACACCGACAATGCACGGCGAAGAACTAACGTATGTAACCGAAGCATACGAAACCAACTGGATGTCTACAGTAGGCAAAAATATTAACGAAGTAGAAAGACTTACCTGTGAATATGTGGGCTCTAAATATGCTGTCGGCCTTTCGGCAGGAACAGCTGCGTTGCATCTTGCTATGAAGCTTGCAGGTGTAAAGCCGGGCAGCAAGGTTTTTTGTACTGATATG
>JAZOBB010000022.1:0-4593 GCA_045595745.1 Clostridia bacterium
AAAAGACCGCCACTGTTTCTTTTATCTCTGTGCCATCTTCTGAAATAATCTGCACCGTGTGATGTGTTTAACATCCACTCAAAATGCACAGATTTTACCTCACCTATTACTCCGCTCATAATAAGTTCACGCACCTTTGAATGTTGCGGCGCATAGCGATAGTTAAACGAAACACGAAGATTTTTGCCAGTTCTTTTTACTGCATCAAGAATCTGCTGACATTTTTCGTTATCTGTTGTCATAGGCTTTTCTGTAATTACATCACAGCCCATTTCCATTGCTTTTATAATATATTTATGATGTGTTCTGTCGATAGACGTTACAATTACACAATCAGGCTTTTGTTCCTCAATCATTTTTTCAAACTCGTTTGCTGAATAAAGCGTAACCTCGTGATAACCAAATTCTTCAACAAGCTTTTTCTGTGCATATTCAAGACGAGTTCTGTTCACATCGCAAAAAGCAGTAATTTCTGATGTGTCAGAAAATCTTTCGGCTACTGCCTGATAAAAGAATCTTGCTCTACCACCTATACCCACCTGTACATATCGTTTTTTTCTATCCATATTAAAGCCTCCGTTTAATTCATCATATTGTTATTTTTATGCTTTTACCGCAATCGAAAATACATATGGTGTATGTGCAGACGCTCGGTCTATGCGTATACGCACGCAATCTTTTCCCTCTTTTTCGTTATAGATAAGCTCAACTTCCTTTTTGCCACATACTTTTTCATTAACACTATACTTTTTATCACCGATTGTAACAGTAAACTTTAATGTATCGCTTTGACTTCCTGCCACTATGCTAACTATATTTTTGCAGTTCGGCGCAACCTTCAACTCGTAGCTGAACCAACCATGCGTATTAATTATACACCAATCGGCGCCTAACCCACGTCCAGGAATACGGCAAATATCGTCATTGACAAAAATTGAATCGCTAAAACAAACCTCTTTTTTCAGTTTGTGTCCCTCTGCCGCTCCACCACATATAACATAATCAACAAGATTTTGTGTAGCAAAATCAGCATTTTTCTTTTCTTCTATTTCAAGTGTTTTTAATAATTCCGTTGCAAAATCTTCGACTAGTTCCGCGCTGTCGGTTGCATCATCATACATATAAAGCTGTGTACAGTAAAATTCCTTACCTAAAACAGTTTTTCCTTCTCTGTTTAGCGCACGCATCTTTTCTATATGTGTTAAAAACATATCTTTATAGCTTACATCTCTGGTTTCAAAATATTTTGCATAATATAAAAAGCATTTTGTCAGTTCCTTGAATATATGTGCTGTATATTTAAGATTAGCAAACTTCGTCCAAAGATCTTTGTAATCTCGCTCATCTATTCTATCTTTTAAAGTTTCAAGCTTTTCAAAAAGCCTTTGCGCTAATTGGGCCGCTTCCTCTTTTTCTGCCAATACACTTTCAATTGTGCCTCTTTCCCAACCATTAGGTATAAACCACTCATCAGAAGCTATGCAATAATCATCACGCATCATTTCAAAATAAAAATGATTTTTAGAGTGGTTAAGCGACGGGAATGCACTGAGCTCACTGAATAAATACCCTTTAAGATATATAATCTTGCGAAGTATTTCTTCGGTGGGTTCCATAAGCTCTTTTACTTCTTCTGCCGCATTAGGATACTTTTCTTTAAAAAAGCTTAAAACAGAGCTGTCAACATCTTCGTTTTTCATCCATGCATTCATAATTCGGATGTTTACCTCATTTACGCTACCAAACGGATGCTGCTGACCTCGGTCAACACGTGACACATAGCCTACCGGATTAAAGCTTTCGCAATATTCAAACTTTTCTTCAATATGTTTTTTTAGCATAAGTGGCAATCTGCCCTTGCCGAAAAATTCTCCAAAAATATCTGTTTCTACAAAAAGAGGATTGTTTTTAACTTTTTTAAAGAAACAGTTGTGCGGTAGTGTGAGGCTCCAGTCAAATTGTGTCCACTTATCCATAACCAGAAGTTCTGATGAAATTTCTTCATATGCATTAAGCATCATTTCGTAGTCTTCATCAATACTCGCAAAGGTACGAACGATAAGTTCTTTGCCTAATTCTTTACAAGTATCATATAATATCTGTGTTACGTATTTAACTCTGTCTTTTTTGCTAAGCTTCTGGTTTGCAAGCTTTAACAATGGGATTCTTGTTTCATGTAAGGTTAAAACAATACCGTCTATTAGAGGATACTCATAGAAAAAGTCCATTAGTTTATTTTCTAAAAAATCACGAATGATTGGATGTGTTACTTCTACATCTCCGGTAACGTTACATATTTCCGGATATACCTCCATAAAATTCGGAGGTACTTCAAGTTCATGATGCCATACATATGTTTTTACCCCTGCTGCGTGCGCCTTTTGGCACGCTTCGTTTACATATTCCATAGTTTCTTTTACGAACTCTATGTTTTTTGAATCATTGAACTGTTCATATTTACGATAAATAGTCATACCGTCAATATTACCCTTTACAGGATTATGTATAGGACCTATAAACTGCATATGGTCAAATTTATGCTTTATTGCGTAATTTACTGTATACAATAAATAATCTCTCTTTATATCGAAAGGGTTACATACTGATATCCCCTGAATCATTTTTCTTTTTTTCACATATACCACTCCTAATCAATTTAATTTAAACTCAGGTGTGTACTTTTGGGTAAACTTTTCCCAATATATTTTTCTTATTTCTATATCCTTAATTTTTAAGATTGTACAATACGCAGAAAAACCTATATGACCTTTTGTAAGTGGCTTTGAGTCCATCATTTCGGTAATAACCTCGTCATCTACAACCATAAATGTATGTCCGTTAATTGAACCTACAGTCATTCTTACCTCTGTACCCGGAACATATTTATATGCTTGTGTTAGGGATGCTATATCGTCATCACCGCAATGAGATTTTTCTATACCGCACTTATGCTCATACCAGCCATTAAGGCCGCATATATAAGACGGCCCGAGATAGTCCTTCTCATCGTCCCAGGTTGAGCAGAATACTGCATTAAGGTCTCGGGTAGTAGGAGCCTGTGTTGTTATAGTAAAGCTCATCATAACATCTTCATCATAACAATCTTTACTGTAAAGTATACCGCCTTTATTTTCCGGTTCTTTTCCTATAAGCCATTCTCCGTCACATTCCCAGTTACCGCTTTTCGGTGTCCAGTAATCAAGCCAATCAGCCGACGGACTATATTTTAAAATCAGCGGTGATTTATCAGGAATTATTTTTTTGCCTAACAAGCGAATCTCTTTCATAATTTTATCCCTTTCGCAGAAAATATTAGTTGTAGTTTTCTTTTAGTTATTATCCATTTTTGCGCATTCCGAGCACATAAGTACAAATGCCCCCATACCGTGAAGGTCATTTGTTACTCGCGCTCTCAAAAGATATTTATCATAGCTTAAAACACCTGTACCTACGCAAACCTCATCAATTAAAATTTTTCTTTCTTCGATTTTAACATCGTTTATAATACCTTCGTAACATTCACGAGCAACCTCTTTATATTCTTCAGGTAAATATCCCTCGTTTACTGCTTTAGCTATTGCATATGTAAACAGACACGAGCACGATGTCTCGAGCCAGTTGTCAGGGTCATTAGTACGATTTACGATCTGAAACCACTTTTTGCTGTTTTCATCACGATATAAAAGAATTGATTTAATAAGAGCTACGCCATTATCTATAAATTCCTGCTTTTTATCATAGTCATCGGGCATATAGCTCGCTAAATCAAAGGTGCTAACAACATACCAGCCTAATGCTCTCCCCCAAAATTCCGGTGCTAAGCCGGTTATTTTATCTGCCCAGACTGCTGTTTTTGATGCATCCCAGCAATGATATAAAAGACCTGTGCGATTATCTCTCATATTATCCCACATAAGCTTCATTTGCTTATATGCTAAGTCAAAGTACTTCTTTTCGCCAAATCTTTTTGCATAAAGAGCAAGGTTAGGACTCGCCATATACAAAGAATCAAGCCACATCTGATTTGGGAAAATATTTTTATGCCAGAATCCGCCGTACTCATTTACTTGCCAGTTTTCGTAAAGCTCCATTACAGAGTCAAGAACTTTTTTATAGCGTTCGTCTCCTGTTCTGTCATAAAGCTTTATCATAAGTCTTACAGGCATAAGGTCATCTAACTGATTAAGTCTTGCTTTTAAAAGATTACCCTCGGCATCTACAAATCTGTCTATCCAGTTTTTTACTGCATCATAGTATTTTTCATCACCAGTAAGCTCATACACTCTTTCTACACCCGAAAGAAAAACTCCATCATGATAATTACAATAATCAAGCGCTCCTTCATCTCTTAGTGATATATCTGAAGAATAGTTGTGTAATCTTGTATCACACGCAATCTTAGCATACTCTAAAGCTGATAATTTCATCTGGATCTATTCCTTTCATATTTTCTCATAATAATTGTATACCTATAAGATCATTTTGTAAACTGACAATTTGTACATATTACAGACCTTTTCACAGATTTAACTATTATACATTTTTGCTTATTTAGTTTTTGGCAATAAAATTATGTTTTTGTCTGTTTACTAT
>JAZOBB010000023.1:0-2338 GCA_045595745.1 Clostridia bacterium
GAAATAAGTTAAATAAGGGTAAATTTCCAAAGGGCCCGTAAAAAAATTATTTATTTTTGCCCGTTACCTTTTGTCTGAACTGTCCCCTTGTCTTCGCTTGACACTTAAATTTTTATGAAATCTTAACAGCATCTTCTAAAAGTTTATCTATTGTTTCAATGTCTTTTTCTGCATCGAGTGCAGGTTCGTCGGTAATTACGATAAGACCTCGTGCATCCCAGAAAACAGTTTTGCCCATTACTTGCTCTACAAAAGCTCTGAGCGGAAGCATTGTCCTGCCCTCTATTGACTGTGCAGGAACGTCAATTGTAATTACATTGTCATTTATCTTTATTGACTTTTCGCCAAGTACAATTGTAACTGTTTTATCAGCAAGCTTAAGAGTTACGGTGTGTGTAGCACCATCCCATAAAACATCTGCGTTATAGGTTTCTGCGATGAAACGTACAGGCACCAGTGTTCTTGAATCAACAATATCTGCTACTACCTTATCATTTGTTGAATCAATCAAGTTTTTTTCGCCGTTTACTATTGCATTAGGCGAACCGATAAGCAGTATAGTGGAGTTTTTGCGGATTTCTTCGTACTTTGATGATGTATTATCTTCCGGTTCTTTTACCGGCTCGGTAATTTCTGTTTCGTTCTTATTAGATGTAACTTTAATGTTGTCTATATAATTTTTTCCCGAGTCATTTCCGGTTACAATATAAATCTGAGCGGTTTTTGCATTAGCGGGAACAGTAACCGTGCTTATATAATTTTTCCAGGACTTAGAAGTGGTTGTTATAGATTCGCTGAGAATCTGTTTGTTTTCTGCATCGAAAAATCTAAGATGGACATTTGCATTATTTTGCGTGGTGTTTATGGCATCGAAGCTTAATGTATATTCTGCGTTTGGTATTGCCGTAAATGATTTACTTGATATGCTTACAGCGGGTTTCATACTTTCCTTAGTGAGCAATAACGATTTTTTACCTGTTGCCGCATCGTCTGATGTTATTTCAAAAGCGGGTTTTGGGTCCAAGGAAGTCCACTCATCAGTTTTGCGCTCGAAGGTATCACGGAAAATAACGTTTTCTGACTTTAATACAGTTTCAGAATCGTCTGTAGCCTGAGCCTGTGCTTTTCTTTTACCTATATCTTTGTTAAACATTACTCTTCCTTTGCAAACTATAACGTTATCATAAGAAGCAGTGCGCAAAATTGTTCCTTCGGTTTTGCAGGTTAAACGAATTTGCATTTGAGTTGCAGAATCGGGAATATCGATTGTGGTATAAGAGCAACTCCATTCGTCTTTTCCCGGATTAAAAATACAATCCTGAAAACCCTGTACAATGCTGCCGTTGCTGAAAAAAACAATTTGCGCTTTGTGGGCAGAATTGCTGTTTATATCAACAGCAAAGGTGTATTTTTCGCCGGGGACAACATCTATAAGAGGGCTTCGCATTTCGGGAGCATCTGCACTTGCAGATGCCAGAGAAAATTCGGGCTCTATCGATGCAAATGCACCGCTATATGAATCTCTAGAAGTATCAATAGATATATTTTTTCCGGCTTTTGTACCTGTTAATTCCCAACGGCTTAAATCGCCTTCAAAGGTTTCGCTGAATATAACCTCTATTTTTTCTTCTGCTGCTATATTTGGAGCAAAAGTGTTAAATATCAACGTTGTAACAGCCATAAGTAATAAAAATTTTTTTCGCATAAGACGTCATCCTTTCTGATAAATATAAAACGATAACCCACAGAACCTAAAAGGTTGTTGGTGTAATAATTATTATATCACGATAAAAGACGGTTTTCAAGGATTTCAGATAATAAAAAAGACAACCGTTTTAATAGCAAAACTATATTTCGGATTGTCTTTTTTATGCCTTTATTTTGAGGACACATGGGGACGGTTCTATTGTGCTAAAGTTTTCTTACAATTGAAAAGCTTAGGGTGACAAGGGGACGGTTCTCTTGCTACACCAATCGTCCCCTAATATTCCTGACTAAAATATATCAAAGTCAATACGGCTTGTCAATAAAAAACAGAGCCACCAAAAAATGAAGATAATAAAGGGTTTCCGCAAAAGCCTGCTTTTGTGGGAAAAAGGAGAAGCAAGGTAGCGGGCGAATGATTTTTTGTATAAAAAAATCGAAGCAAAGCGAACTTTGCTTCGACGTGGCGGAGAGGGATGATGCCTTGCTTCGCAAGTCCTCCTTGCTTGACGACCGTGAGCGATGCTCACAGTACCCGTCTGCGCACCACTCGCTGAAAAACAGTCCGCCGGACTGTTTTTTAAAAACGCTCGTGCCCTCTCAGGGTTCGAATCCCATCAAATGAAAAACAGAG
>JAZOBB010000024.1:0-13420 GCA_045595745.1 Clostridia bacterium
GCTATGTTGGGTGCTGCAATAGCTCTTAAAAAAAGCGGTGTTATTGATGATTTAGACGGCAATATTTCGTTTTTTGCTGTTTCTGCTGAAGAATTTATCGAGCTTGAGTATAGAAAAAGCCTTAAAGACAAGGGCGAAATCAGCTACTACGGCGGAAAACAACAGTTAATAGCTGAGGGTGCATTTGATGACGTAGATATGGCTCTTATGCTCCACGCACAGCCGAACGAAGAAAAAGCAAATGTTTACGTCAGAGGTTACAACCTTGGATTTTTAGCAAAAACCATAACCTTTCGCGGCAAGGCATCTCACGGCAGCAAGCCTTTTGAGGGCACTAACGCATTAAATGCGGCAGCTCTTGCTCTTTTAGGAATCCACTCAAACCGCGAAACCTTTAAAGACGAAGACCATATACGCATTCACCCGATTATAACCAAGGGCGGCGATGTTGTAAACTCTGTTCCCGACGAAGTTTGTATCGAAACCTATATACGCGGAGCGACTTTTGAGGCAATAAAAAAAGGCGATGATGCCGTTATGCGTTCGGTAAACGGTGCGGCACAGATGATTGGTGCAACTGTTGAAACAGAAGACATACCCGGATATTTGCCGCTATCAGAAAGCTCAGAGCTTTCTGAAGTTTTTGAAAGTGTTTGCAAAGATATTATAGGAGACAAATCCTTGATATATAACGAGCCTGTAACCGGCTCGACAGACGTTGGTGATTTAAGCTATATTCTGCCTACAATTCAGCCATCTATCGGCGGATTTTCAGGAAATCTTCACGGCAAAGAGTTCGTTGCAGTTGACAAAGAAACGGCCTATGTGCTTTCTGCCAATCTGTTGGCACTTACTGCCGCCGAGCTTTTATATGACGGAGCTAAAAAAGCCATAGAGGTAAAGGAATCGTTTAAACCGCAAATGACAAAAGACGAATATATGAACTACTTAAAAGGAGAATGATAATATGTGGACCGAGGAAAAACTTAACGAAATGCTAACTACCCCCTCACAAGCCTTGATTGAAGATATGAAAAAAATCAAGGGAGATATAATGGTGCTGGGCGCAGGCGGAAAAATGGGACCGACTCTCTGCGTTTTGGCTAAAAATGCGGCAAAGGCTGCAGGTGTTGATAAAAAAATATATGCCGTTTCGCGCGGTTCTGACCCGATTGCAACTAAACTTATGAAAGACAATGACATCGAAGTTATTGCAATGGACCTTTTAGACAAAGAAAAGCTTTACTCTCTGCCGGAGGTAGAAAATATAATCTATATGGCAGGAAAAAAATTCGGCACAGACGGAAACGAATGGCAGACCTGGGCTATGAACTCTACTCTTCCTGCTTTTGTTGCAGATAAGTTCAAAAAATCAAACATTGTTGTTTTCTCTTCGGGAAATATTTATCCTATTGTTAAGCTTTCTGACGGTGGATGCAGAGAATGCGACAAAATCGGCCCTATCGGTGAATACACAATGAGCTGCTTAGCAAGAGAGCGAGCTTTTGAATATGCCGCTAATACCTTTGGCACAAAGGTATTTATATACAGACTTAACTTTGCAGTAGATTTAAGATATGGTGTTTTATTCGATGTGGCAAATAAAATCTTAAATGATACACCAATAAGCCTTTCTACCCCCTGCTGTAACTTTATCTGGCAGGGCAGCGCAAACGAAATTGCAATAAGAGGTTTACTCCACGCAGAATCACCTGCAAAAATTATGAACGTAACCGGACCGGAAACCGTTTCTATTAAAAAAGCCGCTTTAGAACTAGGAGAATATCTGGGCAAAGATCCGATATTCGAAGGCGAAGCAGGAAACGATGCCTACTTAAATGACGCATCGCTTGCAATGGAAACCTTTGGTTATCCTGCAGTTTCTGCTAAAACATTGATTCGTTGGCAGGCTGAATACATTAAAGACGGCGGAAGAACTCTGGATAAGCCGACACACTTTGAAGAACGAAAAGGCAGTTATTAATTTTTGCAATCAGAAAGGATTGATATAAATGACCAGACACGAAATTGCTTTAAAAAAGCTGGCAGAGGGAACAGTTATTCCGGCTACTCCCTTAGCACTTGATAACAACAGAAAATTAAACGAAAAAGGCTTGCGTCTTTTGATGAATTATTACTTAGCAAGCGGCGCAGGCGGTATTGCAACAGCAGTACATACCACACAGTTTGAAATCAGAAAGCCTGAAATTGCTCTTTTTGAGCCGGTTTTAAAAATAGTTTCTGAAGAAATTGATAAATTCGAAAAAGAAAACGACACAGTAATAGTTAAGGTTGCAGGTGTTTGCGGACCTATAGAGCAAGCAACAAAAGAGGCAGAACTTGCTAAAAAATACGGCTACGATGCTGTACTTTTAAGCCCCGGCGGATTAAATCATTTATCTGAGGACGAAATGATTGAGCGCACAAAAGCTGTTGCGGCTGTTATGCCCGTTATAGGCTTTTATCTTCAGACTGCTGTTGGCGGTCGCGTGTTCTCGTATAATTACTGGGAACGTCTTTGTGCAATTGATAACGTTGTTGCAATTAAATGTGCATCATTTAACCGCTATCAGACCTTAGAGGTTGTTCGCGCTGCTGCAATGTCAGAGCGAAGCGACAAGGTAACACTTTATACAGGAAACGATGACAACATAGTAATCGACCTGCTCACAAAGTACAAGTTTGACAAAGATGGCAAAACTGTAGTAAAATGTTTTGAGGGCGGATTGCTCGGACACTGGTCTGTATGGACTAACAACGTGGTAAATATGTTTAAAATGCTCAAGGCTGAAAAAGACAAGGATACAATTTCGACCGAGCTTTTAACATTGGCTGCAGAGGTAACAGATGCAAACAGCGCATTTTTTGATACAGCAAACGGTTTTGCCGGCTGTATTGCAGGTCTGCACGAGGTTTTGCGCCGTCAGGGACTTATGGAAAACATTTTATGCTTGAATCCTGATGAAACATTATCTGGTGGACAGCTTGAAGAAATCGATCGTGTGTATCGCGCATATCCGCACTTAAATGACGATGCCTTTATCAAAGAAAATTTGGAGGGCTGGAAATTAAGGGTGTGAATTAATGGAGCAAAGCAAAAAAACTGCCATAACAAAACAAAAGATTTTAGATGCCGCCGAGGCCGAATTTGCAAAAAACGGTCTTGCCGCAACGCGTGTTGATGCAATAGCCAAAGAAGCAGGCGTAAACAAACAGCTTATTTATGCCCATTTCGGAAGTAAAGAAGGTCTTTATTCAACCATTTTAGATATTGTTTATAAAAGGCTTTCGCATTACGAAGATATTATCTCGAACATTGAATTTTGCGGTATTGATACCATACGCAAAGTAGTTTTGGAGTATTTTAACTTTTTAGTAACAAATCCTACCTATGTAAGACTGTTACTTTGGGAAAACTTAAATAATGCAAGCTATATGGGCGATATTAAAACCTCTTTATTTTCAGGTACAGAAAATATACTGAAAAAAGGAGTCGAAGCAGGAGTCTTCAGAAAAAGTCTTGATACTCACCAAACCGCAATGTCAATAAGTATGTTCTGCTTTTCGGCATTTTCAAACATTCACACGGTATCAAAGCTTTTGGGCAGAGACTTAAGTGCTCCCGAAGAGCTCAAAAAACGAGCTGAACATATCGCCGACGTAATTACCAAATACATTTTATACGGCGAAGAATAATTATGCGTTTCACCCTCTTTCGAGGGTATAATAAATTTTCGTTTATTATACGAAACAAAAACTCCACACAATAAACATGAAAAGTATGCAGGGGAAGATATTGTATATCCTCCCCTGCATATTTTTTGTAAATTTAATAAACTTGTATTTAATAAGAAATAATTTGACAAATTCCGCATATAATGTTATAATATATCTGGTACAGAGATTAGGAGACGTATCGAAACAAGGCGAGAGCCTTGTTTTGGTGCGTCTTTTTTATGTTTTAAAGGAGGAAGAAAGATGTATGACGTTTCGGTTATCGGAGCAGGTGTAGTCGGTGCAATGGTTGCACGTAAGCTTTCGAGTTACTCTTTAAAAGTTTGCATTTTAGAGAGTGAAAACGATGTTGCAATGGGGGCAACAAGAGCAAATTCGGCTATTGTTCACGCAGGATTTGACGCAAAGGAAGGAAGCTTAAAAGCAAAGCTTAATGTTAAAGGCTCTGAAATGATGGAAAAGGTAGCACGTGAGCTGGGAGTAAAATATAAAAAGAACGGCTCTTTGGTTATCGGCTTTAACGAAGAGGATGAAAAGACTTTAAAAGAGTTATTAGAGCGTGGAAATGCAAATGGGGTTAAAGACCTTCGTATTTTACAAAAAGACGAGTTAAAGGCATTAGAGCCTAATATTTCTAACAATGCCACCTGTGCACTTTATGCACCCACAGGTGCTATTATCTGCCCATATGAGCTTACCATTGCGGCAGTAGGAAATGCAATGGATAACGGTGCAGAATTAAAATGTAACTTTAAGGTTTGTGCAATTGATAAAACAGACGACGGATACGAAATTAAATCCGAAACAGAGACTGTAAAATCTCGCTGTGTTATAAACTGTGCAGGTCTTTATTCTGATAAAATCGCGGCTATGATTGGTGATGAATCGTTTAATGTTCATCCCAGAAAGGGCGAATACATACTTTTAGATAAAGAGTGCGGCAATATTGTCAGCCACACTATTTTTAGAACCCCGTCAAAAATGGGTAAGGGTATTTTGGTATCGCCTACAGTTGACGGAAACCTTTTAACCGGTCCTACCTCTGTTGATATGGAGGATAAGGAAAACAAGGCAACAGCGGCAGACGGCTTTGATAAGATTATTAAAGAAACTCACGAAAATGTCGAGGGTGTTCCTTTTAATAAAACTATCACCTCTTTCTGCGGTCTTCGTGCTGTCGGCAGTACCGGTGATTTTATAATCACCTCCCCCGAAAAAGGCTTTATAAATGCGGCAGGAATCGAATCTCCCGGCCTTTCGGCATCTCCTGCAATTGCTGAATATATTGCAGATATGTTAAAAGAACAGGGCTTTGAGCTTAACGAAAAAGCAGATTTTCGCCCCGAAAGAAAGCCTATGCACTATTTCCGTGAGGCATCAATCGAAGAGAAAAACGAGATTATTAAAAAAGATAAATCCTTCGGTAAAATCGTTTGCCGTTGCGAAGGTGTAACCGAGGGCGAAATTTTAGAGGCAATAAGAACAAATCCTAAGGCTCGCGATTTAGATGGTGTAAAACGTCGCACCAGAGCACAGATGGGAAGATGTCAGGGCGGTTTTTGCAGTCCGTACATAGTTGAGCTTTTGGCAAAAGAAATGAATATAGCATACGAAGATGTAACAAAATTTGGCGCAGGTTCATATATTAACTGCTCTAAAACAAAGGAGGACAAATAAGCTATGACTGATTTAGTTATTATCGGCGGAGGTCCTGCCGGAATGAGTGCGGCAATAGCGGCATACGAAAGCGGCATACGTGACATTCTTATTTTAGAGCGCGATGTAAAGCTTGGCGGAATCCTTCAGCAATGTATACACAACGGATTTGGTTTACATAAATTCGGAGAGGAGTTAACAGGACCTGAATATGCATGGAGATATGAAGAGAAGGTTCGTGCGTATGGCATACCTTTTAAGACGGGTACAATGGTACTCGATATTACGAAGGATAAAGTCATTACCGCAACGAACGAAGAAGACGGAATTTTTACAATAGAGGCAAAGGCAATCATTCTTGCAATGGGATGCCGCGAACGCTCTAAAGGTGCGTTAAACATTGCTGGCAGCCGTCCTGCCGGCATTTACAGCGCAGGAACAGCTCAAAAATTTGTAAATATGAAAGGCTATATGCCAGGAAAAAGTGTTGTAATTTTAGGCTCAGGTGATATCGGGCTTATTATGGCACGTCGTATGACCTTAGAGGGTGCAGAGGTTAAAGCTGTATGTGAGCTTATGCCCTATTCAGGTGGCTTAGCAAGAAATATAGAACAGTGCTTAAACGATTTTAACATCCCATTAAAATTAAGTCATACGGTTGTAGAAATCCACGGCAAAGAACGTTTGGAGGGTGTAACCATTGCTCAGGTTGATGAAAAAAGAAAGCCCATTGATTCAACACGTGAGTTTATTGCTTGCGATACCTTGCTTTTATCAGTTGGACTTATCCCCGAAAACGAGCTGACAAAGGCGGCTGAAGTTGACCTTGACAGAATAACAAATGGTGCAATAGTTGACCAGGACAGACAGACTGAAAAAGAGGGTATTTTTGCCTGCGGAAACGTTCTGCACGTGCACGATTTAGTTGACTTTGTTTCCGAAGAGGCCGAAATTGCAGGTAAAAGTGCGGCAAGCTACATAAAATCAGGCACTCAAAACGATATGGATGCCGTAATTAAAACCGATGGCAAAATAAGATATAGCGTTCCGCAAAGAATTACCACTCAAAAAGATATCACTGTTTATTTCAGAGTAAGCGATGTATTCAAAAACGTTAAAATTAACGTGTATAAAGACGGCGAGCAAATTTATTCAAAGAAAAAAATAAAAGTTGCTCCCGGCGAAATGGAAAGTATTAAACTTTCAGGTGAAAAGCTCGACGGAGCTAAAGAACTGTCGCTAGAATTGGAGGTATTATAATGGAAAGAAACCTAACTTGTATAGTATGCCCAATGGGTTGCAGTCTTAAAGTGGAGTTAGACGGCAGCGAGGTTAAAAGTGTAAGCGGTAACACCTGCCCACGCGGCGAAGCATATGCCCGTACTGAATGTACAAACCCTATGCGTACAGTAACATCTACTGTTCGTTGCGCAGACGGAACCGTTGTTGCAGTAAAAACTGACCGACCAATTCCTAAAGAAAAAGTATTTGATTGTATGAAAGCTATAAATAATGCAAATCCGGTCTTGCCAATTAAGATTGGTTGTGTTATAATAGATGAAATATACGGTGCTAAGGTTATTGCAACGCAAAATGCAGAATAATAGCTCTGAGGTGAGAGATTATGCTCAAATCAATACAAAAATCAGTCATAGCGGCTGTCAGGTCTGAAAAAGAGCTAGACAGAGCACTTGCGTCAGATTGCGGACTGATTTTCGATTTAAACCCCGATTTGCTTACCTTAAACGAAAAGGTAAGCCGTGTGCACAAAAACGGAAAAAAGCTGTTTATTCACTTAGACTTAGCGACCGGCATAGGCAAAGATAAAAGTGGTATTAAGTTTGCAAAGCAGCTTGGTGTTGACGGAATTATAAGCACCAGAGTTAATATAATTAAAATGGCACGCGAGGCAGAGCTTTTTACCGTTCAACGTTTTTTTGTTGTAGATTCGCAATCAGTTGATACAACCGTCGAGGGATTAAAAGCATCTAAGGCGGATATGATTGAGGTTATGCCGGGTGTTGTTGCAAAAATTATAAGTGCGCTAAAAAAACGTGTGGATGTGCCTATTATTGCCGGTGGCTTAATCGACACCGAAGACGAAGTTAAAGAGGCACTTTTTGCAGGTGCTATGGCTATTTCGACCGGAAAGGAAGCTCTTTGGAGCATAGGTGAAGCAAAAAATGAGTAAATTACAAAACAAAAGACTGTTTCTTTTAGATATGGACGGCACTTTATATATAGACACTCAGCTTTTTGACGGCACACTTGAATTTTTAGAGCAAGTCAAAAAAATGGGCGGAAGATATATGTTTTTAACCAACAATTCGTCAAAGAGTGTTGACAAATACATAGAAAAGCTTAAAAGTCTGGGTATAGAATCAAAAGAAGAGGATTTTTTAACCTCTACAAACGCAACAGTATCGTATCTTGAAAAGAAAAGCTATAATAAAATTTATGCTTTTGGTACTGCATCATTTAAAGAACAGCTTAAAAAGGCAGGCTTTAACATTACCGATAAATTGGAAGATGATATTGACTGTCTTTGCATGGGTTTTGATACCGAGCTTAGCTTTCAGAAATTAGAAGATGCCTGCATTTTGCTCGGCAGAGGTGTAGATTATATTGCTACAAATCCTGACTGGGTATGCCCTACGTGGTACGGCTACGTTCCTGATTGCGGCTCTGTTTCGCAAATGCTTTTTAACGCGACAAAAAGAATGCCCAAATTTATCGGAAAGCCTGAGCCTGATATGGCTTTGGCGGCAATTGAAAAAAGCGGTTTTTCGGCTGACGAAACCGTACTTATAGGTGACAGACTTTATACCGATATCGCCTGCGGCGTAAATGCAGGAATAAGCACAATATTTGTATTAAGCGGTGAGGGAACATTAGAAGATTTAGAAGCAAGCGAAACCAAGCCTGAGTTTGTTTATTCAGGAATATATGAGGTTTATAAGGACTTGCTTAAATAAAAACAAGTAATTTTAATATATTTCTTTGCATAATTGTGTATTATAAAGGATTTTTAAATCCTTAGGAAAATAAAAAAGGAGATGTTAAGGTTATGTTTTGGGATTTACAGCAAGTAGAGTACATAGCTAGAATTCTGCTTGCAGGAATCTGTGGTATGATTGTTGGTATGGAGCGAAAAAATCGCTCGAAAGAGGCAGGTGTGCGCACGCACTTTGTTGTGGCGTGTGGCGCGGCACTTATGATGGTAATTTCAAAATACGCGTTCTTTGATTTGGTAACAGACTCTGCGTTTCACGCAGCAGATGTTCGCCTTGACCCGTCGCGTGTGGCATCTACCATCGCAAGCGGAATCGGTTTTTTGGGCGCGGGTATGATTTTTGTTCACAAAAATACTATAACCGGTTTAACTACTGCGGCAGGAATTTGGGCAACCTCGGGTATAGGAATGGCAATCGGCTCAGGTCTTTATCTGATTGGTGTTTCTGCTACATTTATAATTTTAATTGCGCAAATTGTGTTGCATCTTAACTTCCGTAAAAATAAAAACATAAGACCTAAAAAGTTAGTTATAAAAGGCGTGCAGGAAGCAGGATATCAAAAATACATTATGGAAGAATTTGCAAAAAGAAAAATTCACGTTCATGATGTATCGGTTGATTTTTCAGAAACAGACGGTTCAAGAAGTTACAGCTTTACCATTGATATGCCGCTGACTACAAACGAGGACGAAATTATAACTCTTACAGGGCATAAAAGTAGTATTAAATCTGTATAAAAACACTATATTCTAATAACTATGTATTAATGCAAAAGCGCGAGTCTCTCTTTATAGCGAGACTCGCGCTTTAATTATTATATATATTTTTTCATCAAAAACAAAACTCTTCCGCTATAGGATTTTTTACAAAATCAAGCACATTTTTGCCCAGGCTAATTGCCGCCCAGCATTTAACGTAAATTGCCGAAAAACTGCACATAGGCAAAATTTCAAGTCCTAATTCGTCATAAACTGCTGTGCTTTCATAGCTTGCTCCCTCTTTGATGTTTACTGCAAAAACAGGAATATTTCTTTCTTTTGCCTGACTGCACAATGCTTTTAAAGCCTCATTTTCGGTGTTTAATGTTCCCGAATGATACGGTCTTAAAATAACCGCCTTGCATTCACTTAAAGAATAAGTAAAATTATCACCCGGTCGGCTTTCTATAACCAGAATGCGAGGAGCATCACAATACTCCACATTACCCTTCCCTACTGTTGATTTTGATTGTTTATAATTCGGATTAAGGCTCACATTTTCATCACAAAATGCAAAAGGCTCTCCGTCTATGCTGTACAAATTCGCTGTTGCCTCGGTATACTGCGAAATTCTTGTCCCCACGTGAACTGACGTTTTGTTCTCATTTGTATTTTTATAGCTTACAAACACTCCGCCCGATAAGCCGCTTTTAATAAATTTTACAGCCGCACAAAAATTCTTTCCACCATTTGCACGACTATCTGCCAAAGGATAATCTGACGAGACCAAAACAAGTGGAATTTTGCTATCCGAAAAAGCATACGACAGTGCCGCTGCCGTATATTGAAGTGTGTCTGTTCCGTGCGTTATGATTATTCCGTCATATCCTTTATTTAAGTTATCGGCTACGCATTTTTGAAGCAAATTAAGCTCAACAGACGTTAAATTTTCGCTTAAAATGCTATAGGGCGAGCAGGTATCAAACACCGTTACTGTATCATTGGTTTCTTTTAAATAATTGTTTATTAAAAGATAATTTGTTTCGCTGTCATTTGATATCCAGCCTTTTTTTAAAGACGAGCCAATTGTGCCGCCTGTAAATATGACAAGAATTTTCATATAGCCCGCCTCCTCTCTTAAAGTTTTAATAAAGCTTTGCCAAGCCGCCCTCGCTGGTTTCGCGATATATTTTTGATAAATCCTTGCCTGTTTCATACATTGTCTGCACAACTAAGTCAAAGGATATTTTTCGCGTTCCACTTAAAAAGTTTGCAAGGCTTACCGCATTTATTGCCCGCATTGCCGCAACTGCATTTCTTTCTATACACGGAATTTGTACCAATCCGTAAATCGGGTCACAGGTTAATCCTAAATGATGCTCCATAGCAACCTCGGCAGCATATTCGACCTGCTCTATTGCCATACCAAAAAGCTCAGCTAAGGCTGCCGCTGCCATTGAGCACGCACTTCCTATTTCTGCCTGGCATCCGCATTCTGCACCGCTTATTGATGCGTTGGTTTTTATAAGATTTCCAATTAAACCCGCTGTTGCTAAGGCATGCAAAATATCTGTGTCAGAAAAATTCCTTTTTTCCTGCTGATATAAAAGCACCGCAGGCAAAACTCCCGATGCTCCGCAGGTGGGTGCAGTAACAATGGTTTCCCCTGCCGCATTCTGCTCACTTACTGCATATGCATATGAGCATACAATTCGGTTTTCTCTTGTTTCAGCACTTTCATCAATATGTCTTTGGTTAAACAAAAAATTTGCTTTTCGTTGCAGCTTTAGTGCCCCCGGAAGTGTTCCCGTTGTTTTTAATCCGGTTCTTATACAATCTTTCATTGTCTGCCATATTAAATCTAAATGTTGCCAGATTTCGCTTCCCTCTACTTCTTCAACATACTGCCAGATACGAATTTCTTTTTCTTTGCAGTATGCCGCTATCTCTGCAAAGCATTTATGCGGATATATATAAGGTGTTTCGCTTTCTTTATCACCTAAAACCTCAATTATTCCGCCGCCGACACTCAACACTCTTAAAGAGCCGATTTGTGCGCCGTCTTTATATGCATAAATATCCATAGTGTTAGGATGAGGAAGGTCAGAAGTTTCGCAATCTAATTCTATATCGGCAGGCATAGGCATAAAGGTTTTTACTAAAACTGTATCTGTTCCGTGCCCTTCCCCCGTTTTGGCAAGTGAGCCAAAAAGTACCACGCGAAAATGGTCGGCATCAGGGTATTTTTCTTTAGCCAGCTTTGCCGCCTTTTCAGGTCCGATGGTATGAGAACTAGACGGTCCGCGTCCTATTTTATATATTTCGCATATTGATTTCATGCCGTTTGCTGAACTAATTGCATTTTTTGAATTAACCAAATTTTATCATATCCTTTCTTTAGTCAACAAAACCAACTGTTTAGTTGCTTTTATTATACTATATTTTTATTATTAAGTCAACTTCTTCGTTTGTTTAAAATACACATATTACGCATATAATAGCTTTATAAAATAAAGTTTATTTACAATTAACATGAATTTAACATTTTAATTGTTGACTTTACCATTTTTTAGGTGTATGATATATATGTAAACTAAATAAGGAGGATTAAAAATGAACACATTTAACATTCTTTTAAGCTCTATCAATGATGTAAAAAACTTCGTTAACATTGTTAACAGATATGATTTCGACGTAGATTTGACCTCCGGAAGATATGTTGTAGATGCTAAATCTATCATGGGTATCTTCAGTCTTGATTTGAGCAAGGCGATTAAGGTAGAGGTTCATTCTGACGATGCTGATGCGTTTATTGCAGAGCTTAAACCGTACATTCAGTAATTTAAAGTCAAAAGCCAAAGGACGGATAAAATCCGTCCTTTTATATTTATTACTCACTGCAAAAGTTTTTTACCATATTTCTATACACCGCATCTGCTATCTGCATATATCCCTCATACATCGGATGTACACCGTTAGTTCCTACAATCTCTTTTAGCTGACTGCGTGTATTTACATTCTTTTCTGCATACGGCATATTATAATCACTGTCAAACTGACCCGATATATTAATAAATTCCATAAAATCTTTATACTTATCCTCTAATGTCCATGCTTCATAAATACGATTTAGCTCTAAAACGAAACGAGTTAAGCCATAATCATCACAATACGGCGGTTGTGCACCATAATTGGCTCCTGTTCCCCCGTTTACCGAAGGAATTTGAAGTCCCATTACTTTAACCTTTGCATCAGGAAACTGTTTATGTAAAATGTCTACAAATTTTTTGCCTTTATTTGCCATTTTTATGTAATGCTCTTTGGATAAAATCAACCCATTCCAAGTCAAAAACAGATATACTGCATCAATGCCGTCAAAGCCATTTCTTTGACAGTATTCGCAAAAGTCAATTTTATTTGTAATGCTGCTGCAAAAAGGATTTTTTATCTCATTTTCTGCATTTTTCACGTATATTTCGCTTACGTTCTGAGCGTTTCGCAAATGCTTAAGTGCTGTCGCGTTTTTAGGCAAAGCTCCTTTATGCCCGACTACACGGTTAAACTTAAGCTTTCCGCTTTCAATGGTTTCAAGCTGCCACTCATTATCAAAATCATCTTTCCAAATAGAATGCTGATCGCATACGTCTTTATCGTGGTCACATATAATCCATGCCGCACCAATGCTGTTTCCGTCCTCGCAAAGATAGTGGTCCCAGCTCCATCCGCCATAGCCCTCAAAGCCCGTATCACCATTTTTACACGTACCTATAAAATTAAAGCCGTCAAGCCCCAGTCCGCACGGCTCTCCTCCAGTTTGGCTAAGTCTGCGAGCCGCCTCGCTAACCCATAAGCCTTGAGCAGTTAACGAGTCGCCTATGCATAAAATATTTACCGGTTTTTTCGGGGCACGCTTTGCCTCGTGCACTAAAAGCATAGTTTCGCCACGAGCCAATACCCTTTTATCATTTGAATATACAGTAATCTCTAAAGGATATTCCCCTTCCGCATCGGGTGTAAACTCAAAATATCTTGAATAGTTTTTACCTGCCTTACAGACAGAAACAATATCATAACAAAACGGATTTGCCGCCTCTATTACACCTCTGTAAAACAGCTGAAAAGTATCGCCCACAACTAAATCATAGCTTTTAGGCAGAACTACCTGTACAAAATCGTCCATAAAAATCTCCATTCCGCCGCCATACGTCGGCACAAAAAGTAATTAAAGTTCTCTTATCCGTATGGCAAGGAATGATAAGAGATGTTTACGCCCATGTGCGTTTTTAAGCGAACGCGAAGAAAATTTCGCACGGGCAA
>JAZOBB010000025.1:0-10976 GCA_045595745.1 Clostridia bacterium
ATTAAAGCATCATTAAAAGCTGACCCGTCAAAAAATGCTGTCAGAAAAATCAGCCTTATCGATGTTACCTCGTATATAAACGATGAAACCAGACGAATGGCAATAAAAACTTATATGGACACAGCATTAGAATATGGAAAAGATATTTATAACGGCACACCGAGAATTGCAGACGGAATTAACCGTGATGGTGAACCCATAAAGTGGCGTACAGCCAGCCGTGATGAAATGCCTACTGCCGATATCGGAAATTTGTGGGAGCTTTTAAGAACGATGATTGCTTACAGCGATACCATCGGAGACCCGTTTTATAAAGAGCGTGCGTATGAGCTGTATCGCTACACCTTAGAACATGATATTTCAGACAACGGCTTGATATATTGGGGTTCGCACAGAGCGATTGATTTGCGTACCGGGGAAGCAACACCAAATGATCCTGTATTAGGAATAGGTCGTTATCACGAAATCGAAGAAAAGGATATGTATTTTACACCGTTTTATGAAATTGACCCCGAACTGACAGCACAATTGGTTCGTAACATCTGGATGGGTCATATTTTAGAGGAACAAGATGAAAATAAAAATCCTATCGCATGGTTAACCTTGAATTTTAACAGACATGCGAACTACACCAAAGAAATTAATGAAGATTTACAGAAAAAGACTTGGGATAATGTAGATGCTTATGACGATAATTACTATTTAAACGATCCTTTCTATCGTGTTAAAGCAGGCGGAAGTCCGTTCTTCGTAGCTGCATCAGAGTACATAAGTGCAGCAGTAGAGCTTTACGAACGTCAGAATGATGAAACCGCACTTTTATGGGCAAAACGTCTGGCATATCGTTTTGCAAATCTTGCAGATAAAAAGACAGGTGTTATGCCTAAGCTTTCATCTACTCCGTACGGCGCACCTGATATCGTAGACGAAAATGGAAAGTTAAGCTTTAACACAAGACCCAAATGGGTAGATTCATATACAAGACTGCCATCAGGTATGGGTTCTAAAAAATACGGTGACCAGGTTTATGTTCAGTTTGCACAGGGCATGGAAGATGCAGGCTTGCTTGACGGGTACAATGTAGAAGACCATATTCCGCTGCCTGCTGATCCGGTTTTAAGACAGGCGATTATAGATGACGGTGCTAAAGGTCTTATATTGGATATGTACTATTACAGAAACTGGCCGTGGCCATACGGAAGGTCAATGTTTGCTGTTTTAGAATTAATAGATGCTCTGGGACTTGAGAGTACAGAAGACGAAGGTTTTGACCTGTTTGCTAAGTGGATGCGTGGTTATAAATCGTATATTGATTTTGCATATGCAGGCGACTCGAAAATATCTGTCAGCTTTGCCAGCGGTGTTAAGTTAGATGGATACGTAACAACGGTTCCCGGCTCAGAATCAAATAAAGGCTCTGTGCTTGATAAAACAGAGATTGGATTAGAAACAGTACTTCCTGCGGTAAGAGCACTTTCAATGTTAGAGCGTTTCGATCCGTCAACTGTAATTTTTGCAGGAAACGAAGTAGTGTCAGAACCAATGACAGTAAAAGATGTAGAAGATACCTTGTGGGGCTTTATTAATGCAATGGCAGATGCACATGAGCTTGGTCACTTAGGTGCAGGACGTCCTTCAGAAGGTTTGTTAGATCCGCAGCCTGACTATAATACTACTTGTGATGATGCCAATGGATTAAATACAATAATTGAGCTTTACCGCCTTACAGGCAACGAAAAATATCTTAAGCTTGCAAGAGTTGTAGCAAACAATATTATGGAAGAAAATTATAGCGGCGGATTGTTTATTCCCGAAGACCAGTACGGAACGTGGACAACAAGCTATACTGCGGCAGTTTTAATGAAGCTTGATGCTGTTATTAATAACACATGGTCAGAGGCACTTAATTTCAGCTTTGAATCTTATGTTTATCATCAGGCAGAGTATAGAAATGAA
The DNA here is from genome assembly GCA_045595745.1 of Clostridia bacterium. Lineage (GTDB taxonomy): Bacteria > Bacillota > Clostridia > UBA1381 > UBA9506 > RGIG1666. The sequence continues at coordinate 1,957 of JAZOBB010000025.1, forward strand.
CATGGCGTAATACCATCAAAACAGCACGACACAAGACACACAGAAGAATATACCGATGTTTTTGTAAAGAAGATTTTAGTAGATTGCGAAGAGCTTACTATGGCCGTAGGTGAGAGTAAACAACTTGCGGTTACAGTACTTCCTGATGATGCAAGCTCTAAAAGCTATTACTGGGAAATATCTGACGCATCTGTTGTAAAAACAAACGGCAGTACCGTTTATGCAGTCGGAAAAGGTGAAGCGGTTATTCGTGCAGTAGCTAATAATACAAATGTTGAATCAGCTGATATCCATATTACGGTAGAATAGAGAGGCGGAAAAGCAATATGATTAAAAAAATTATATCAATACTTGTTACGGTTATGCTTTTAATATCGCAATTAAGCTGTCTTGCAGCAACATCTGACTCTTTTAACGATATTGAGGAAAGCAACCACAAGCGTGCAATTGAAGTACTTTATAATCTTAAACTTGTTAACGGAGACGAAAGTGGTAATTTTAATCCGGATAAAGAAATTACACGTGTAGAATTTCTGGCAATGGTAATCAGAATGATAGGTCAGGAAGCTTCTGCAAAAGCTCTGGCAACTGAAAAATTACCTTTTACAGATGTTTCTGAAGACCATTGGGGTAAAGGCTATATCTATTTCGCTTACAAAATGGGTATTGCAAACGGAATGAGCGATAATGAATTTGGACCGGGCTTAAAAGTTACTTACAATCAGGCAATTAAAATGATTATTTCATCACTAGGCTACGGTGTAATTGCCGAGAAAAAAGGAGGCTGGCCTGTTGGATATCTTTCTCAGGCAGTAACGCTCGATTTAACAAACGGAGTAAGCCCGAATGAACGTGAGTTGAAAAGAGAAGAGGTTGCACGTCTTATTCTTAACGGTGTTACAGTACCAATGCGTGAGTTAATAAATGATGAATTCGTTCAGACACGCACTCCGCTTGAAATGATGGGTTATAAAAAATACAACGGTGTGGTAACAAGCACATTTGAAGCACAGACATCGCAGAAAAAGATTAATGAAGATAGTGTAGCGATTTCCGGCGTTGTATATGAAACATCATATTTTGTTGATGCAGAGCTTTTAGGTGCGTCCGTTATTTATTACACCGAAGATATTGGCGGCGGAACAGAAATTGTAAGATATCTTTACCAGTACAACGATGACGATGCTATAAATGTAGAAGCTGAAGACATTGGTGCTGAAACAAATCTTTCAGAGTTTGTTTATTATGAGGGAGATAAAGTACGAAAAGAATCTCTTGCAGGCAGCTCGCTTACAGTTGTATATAACGGAAAGTATGCAGGTTCTTCATATTATGAAGGCGGTAAAATTTTAAAACCGGCAAGCGGTAATGTTTCTCTTCGTGACAGCAACAACGACGGAGTATACGATATTGCTATCGTCAATGAATATGAAACTGTTGTTGTAAGTGCTGTATCAGACAATGATATCTTTGATATATACGGCAACAACATTTCACTTGATATGAGGGATGATCAGATCAGTGTATACAAAGACGGAGCGAGAGCAAGTCTTCAGATGATTGAAAGCGGCGATGTTTTATCGGTTGCGCAAAGTAAAGATAAATCTAAATTAATAGTTTACATTGTAAATAACAGCTTTACAGGTACAGTAGAAGCTGTAAGAGAAGAAAACAATAAAACTCTTTACGAAATCAATGTTGATGGCGAAGTAAAAGATTTTTCTGTTACACTTGCATATCGCAATGCACAGAATGCAAACCGCAGCAGTGCTGCAAAGTTTGCTCCCGGAGATACCGGTATCTTTTATCTGAACTATCTTGATGAAATCGCATACTGTAAGTTAACTGAAAAAAGTGCAGGTATGACTTATGGATATGTTTTAAATGCTAAAACAGAGAACAATCTTGACAATACTTCGAGCTTTAAAATGTTAACACATGATAATAAAATTACTACTTTTGACGCAGAAACCGAAATCTATTTTGGCAGAATGTCGGGTGGTAAATATGTAAGAAGCCGTGAATCTGCATCAGAAGCAGCAAAATATATTACAAAAGATGTAGAAATTGCTAAGCAGATATGCTCTTACCGATTAAACGACGAAGGTTTGATTGAAGAACTGCAGTTTGCAGATACAACAGGTGCTAATAATGAGTACTTATCTTGTACGGTTAATCGTGAGTCTTTGTATTATTCACAGAATTTGCTTGACCATAAATACGTAGTAGACCAAAATACAGCAGTGTTTTATGTTCCCAGCTATGCAGAATATGAAGATGTTATAGCTGCGGGTAAGTATAATTCATTCTTAAAGCAAGGAAACGCTATTGTAAGTGTGTATGATGTTAAAAATAATCACGCAGGTGCGGTTGTTATTACTCCGCTTACAGTTCAGCGTTATGATATGGCGGTAGGTGAATACGAAACCATTATTGATAATGTAAATTCTCCGGTTATGTATATACAGAAAGTGTCAACAGTTAAGGGCGACGATGACGAAAGTTATATGCGTATAACAGGTATTGAAGACGGAGAAATTGTTGAAGTAAAAGTAGCGAACACACTTAACACAAACTCACAAAGCAAATCACTTTTGGTTCCCGGTGTTGCTATTCAGTACGAAAAAAATGATCTGACCAGAAGCCGTGCGTTAACTTCTGATGAAGAATCAGTTTTAGTACTGTTTAAAGTAGTTTATGACTTTAACAAAGAGCAGCCGATGCAGCAAACATATAACTATACAACGGCATATAAAAGCCGTCCGCAGATTTCGGTAATTCACTCAAGAATTACAGCGGTAGAACCATCATTTGTTGCGGTAGAACTTGAGGACAAAGCAGCTCCGGTAAGCGGTGGAACAGTATATATGCGTTATAATGCAAACAGCAAACAAAAATTTGAATTGATTAATTCGGCTCAGGTATCAATTGGACAGGAAGTTATGCTTCGTTTACGCTATTTGAACACACGAGAAGTTGTTGTTATTGAGTAGAAAGGGGATGCTTTGATTGCCTATCAGAAAAAAGATATATTCTGCTTTTTTAATTGTTTTAATGATGCTTTCAAGCATCTGTGTTTCTGCTCAAGAAATGAGTCTTGAGGAAATTCGTCAAAGCTTAACTTTTTATGAACTGACTGAAGACCAAAGTATTTCAAATGTTACAGATGGATTTTATCTGCCTGTATATTATAAAGGAGCTTTTATTGTTTGGAAATCTGACAACGAAAATGTGCTCAGAATAGTTGGGGATACAGAAGGTCAGCAAGCTATCGTAATGCGCCCTCCTTTCGGAGAGGGGTATGCAACTGCAGGATTGACAGCGTATATTTCAAAAGATGACAGCTTTGTTGAAAAAAACTTTCTTTTGCGTATAAAAGAGCAGGATATCGGATTTAAATACAGCGACACTATTAAAAAGGCATACGAAGAGTTTGAAATGGAGTTTTTAACGGCACAAAATATTTTCGCTGTAAAGGGCGATTTGCATCTGCCGGCAGAAGACTCGTTCGCCAATATAAAAATATCTTATTGGTTCGACGATAATGATGTTATAAGCGAAACAGGAAAAGTAGTGCGCAACTACGAAAATGACCAGACTGTCAATTTGTATGTATGCTTTACCGAGGGCTTTGAAACATTTAAAACAAGCTATAAAATTGTTATAAAGGCTTATTCAGATGAAGAAATCCGTGCTAAGGCAGAAAAAGACATCGATGAAGTAATAAAACAGCTCACAGATAAATCTAATTTACTTGCTTTGAATGATAGCATTTCTCTTCCGACTAGTGCAACAAACGGTAGTGCTATTTCGTGGAGCAGTGCTGACAGCAGTGTTATAAATGATAATGGTAAAGTATTTCAGGGAAGCGAAAAGAAAGAAACAACCCTGACTGTAACTGCTGAGTTTCATGACTGCATTATAGAAAAAGAACTATCGGTTGCAGTATTGCCAAAAGGTTCTTCTTCGTTCGAAACCGGTAGCAACGTTGGTATCAGCGGTGGTGGCGGTTCGTCAAGCAGCGGAAACGGCGGCGGTAGCAGTGGAAACAATAGTGGAAACAGTAGTTCAGACAGCACAAATACACCTGTTATTACTCCTGACGTACCCGTGAAACCGGTTGTTTCATTTAATGATGTAGCAACATCACATTGGGCATACAGCGCAATTACCGAATTAACTAAAGGTGGCATTTTAAATGGAGTAGGTGAAGGTAAATTTGCGCCGGATATGCCACTTACAAGAGAACAAACAGTGAAAATACTTCTTTTAGCGTTAGATTTTGAAGTAGATGAAAATATAAACAGCTCTTCTTTTGAGGATTGTACATCGGGTGCTTGGTACATTCCTTATATAGAGACGGCTAGAAAAAATAACATAATTAATGGTATTTCTTCAACCGCATTCGGAGTCGGCGATAAGATTACACGTCAGGAATTTGCAACGATAGTTGCACGTGCTTTAAAGCAAAAAGAAATTTCGCTTCCTGAAACTGTATATACAGAATTTGAAGATTCAGAAGAAATATCAGAATGGGCAAAAGATGCAACTAATATTCTTGCAGGTGCAGGAATAATTCGCGGAAGTAATAATAAGTTTTGCCCGGCTGACAGCACAACAAGAGCAGAAGCTGCGGTTATGATTCACCGCATTCTCTCGATAAATTCTGATTTTATTGATTAATGTCTTATTTCTTGTAAAAATGTCAGTTTAATTATTAAACCTTGGGTGCTATAATTTATTTATAACAATAAAAAAGAAAGGCGTTGATTACAATGACAAAAAGAAATTTCAAAGGCTATATCAGCCTGATCCTTTCAGTGATGCTTATTATGAGCACACTGGTGTTGCCCTTGGGTGTGGGTGCAACAAGTGACGTAGTTACTTTATTGGACGAAAAATTCGAAAGCTACGACGAAGGTACAGATGTATCGACATTGGCAGATTGGGGTGAAGGTACCGCTAAGAACAACATCGATAAAACTGTTGTAACTGATGAAAGCGATACCAACACAACAAAGATGATGTGTCTTGCAGTAAATGCTAATGCAGATCCATCTGCATCTAAGTTCTACAAAAATATTACCACAGCAAATAGTGGTGGTGTTTATGTTTTCAGCTTTGACGCTAAACTCAACGATGTCAGAGCAAAATACGGTTTCAGCATACAGCTGAATAAGGCTGCAAATAGCGGAAAATCTTCTACAGGACAGATTGTTTTACGCAATAAATTCAATGCGGCAGATAATATATCTTTTAAAGATGCTACAGTAACAACAAATTATGCTGAAAAAACAGCAGAAGGTACTTGGTATAACTACAAAATAGTTTATAACTCAATTACCAAAAATATTGCTTTATATTTAGATGGTGTAGATGTTCTTCCTTTTGAGGTATTAGGCGGCAGCAGTGCTCCGTTAGTTGACTCGATAGGCAGTGTGTCATTTATTATGGCGCGAGATAACTATGCTGATAATAGTGCGTATTTTGACAATCTTTTATTGACAGTACAGAATGCAACAAAATATGATGCAGACAACACATTGCCTGCTACTATTGAATATGCTGGTGCAGATTTTGTATTACCGACTAAAGGTCTTACAGGCAGTACAATTACCTGGTCATCAAACAATCCTGACGTTATTTCTGACGCAGGTGTTGTAACACAGCCGACTGCAAACGATGCGGTTGTTACTCTTACAGCAACAGTATCTGACGGAACAAGTGCTGATACAGTAGTTGCATATGATGTTACTATTCCGAAGGTTCCTTCAGCAGAAGAACCCGATGTAGATGATCCTGGCGTAGAGGAAAGCAGCATAGTTACCTTATTAGACGAAAAGTTTGAGGACTATGCTTTAGATACAGATGTAGCAACAGAGATTGAAGACTGGGGCGAAGGCACAGCAAATAACAACATTGATAAAAAAGTTGTAGCTGTTGAAGGCGATTCTAATGCTACACAGATGATGAGCTTAGCAGTAAATGATATTGAAGGAGCTTCAGCTTCTAAGTTCTACAGAAATATTACCACAGAAAACACAGGCGGTGTTTATGTATTCAGTTATGATGCAAAAATAAACAACATTAGAGCTAAATATGGTTTTACAGTACAGCTGAATAAAACTGCTGAGCAGGGAAAAGATTCTACAGGTCTGATTCTTTTACGAAATAAATATAATGCTGCAGACAACATATCTTTTAAAAATGCAACAGCAAATTATGCTGAAAAAACAGAAAAAGAAACCTGGTACAATTACAAGATAGTTTATAACTCAATCAACAAAAATATTGCTTTATATTTAGATGGTGAACTGGTTCTTCCTTTTGAGCCGATTACAGGCAACTCTGCATTAGTTGACTCAATAGGCAGTGTGTCGTTCAATTTAGACAGAAATAATAATGTTGGCAACAGTGTATATTTTGATAATCTTTTACTTACAGTACAGAATGCAACAGAATATGATGCAGACAATACTCTTCCTGAAACTATTGTTTATATAGAAGATAATTTAGTATTGCCGACCAAAGGTATTACAGGCAGCACAATTACCTGGTCATCAAGCAACGAAGAAGTTATTTCAAATACTGGTGTTGTAACACCATCAGCTGAAGGTGAAAAAGTAGTTACACTTACTGCAACAGTATCTGACGGAATAAGCGCTGATACAGTAGTTAAATATGATGTTACAGTTCCTAAACTCCCATCACAGGAAGAATTTGATGCGAAAAACTTAGATAAAGACTATGAGGCTCTTGAATTACCGCTTTATTCAGGTCAGACACAGATTAGTCTCCCAAAAGCAGGTGCAAATGGTAGTACAATTACATGGGAAACAACAGATGCATCTATTATCGATACAGAAGGTAATATTACACCTTCTGACGAAAATAAAGCAGTAACATTAACTGCTACTGTTACAAACGGAAACGCTGAACCAAAAACAAAGACCTTTAAATATGTGATTTATAAAAAAGGCACTCTTCTTTTTGAAGACTTTTCAACTCCTGAAGTAGAGGAAGGAGAAAATGGATATAGCATTAATACTAACGGATTTAATGGTTGGAGCGTACCGGGATTAGATTTTGCAACTAAAGTAATAAACACCGATTTCTTGGTTAAAGATGACGCATTAGTTATAAAACAGGGTGTCGAGACTGATGGTGAAGATTTGCATGTAACTAAGAGCTTCGCATCAGCCAACGGAGGTACGGTCATACTTTCGTTAGATGTGGATTTTGCTGACAGTAACTTAAAGGATTCAGGCGGCGGATTTAACGTTATTGTTGGTGGGTTAGTACTCCAATTCAGACCAATGATCTTAAGAGTTAAACCTGTTGACGGCAGCTGGACTGACTGGTATTACATTGATGTGCCGAGTGACAAAAAATATAATCTTAAAATAGCTTTAAATCTTGATGCTAAAAAGGCAGATGTTTCAGTAAACGGCACTACATGTATTAGCGATTACGATATTACAGATTGCAGCGGAATTGTAAATGATCTTGATATTTATCCGATAAGAGTACAGGGCAGAGAAGATGAAAGCCTGGGTTCAAAGATTATTATTGATAATATTTTGATATCACATATTGCTCCAAAGGCTGTAGTTTCTAACATAACATTTGCAGACAAAGATGGTGATGTTGTAACTGGCTTAGTTGATGGTGGAAAGATTAAAGGAGTAACAGTTTCTGCAAACGAAGACCTTGCTTCAGCATGGGTACATGCAGGTGTCTATACAAGTGACGGACGTAAGCTTACTTCTATAGCTACAGCTAAATTGACTGATCTTAAAAAAGGTGAAGCAAATGTTGTTACATTTGAAAAACAGGCACAATTACCTGAAACAGGTGCTATAGATGCTGTTGTTAAAGTATATGTATTCTCAGACGGCAATCTTGTTCCTTTAACATCTGCACCATTGGTATATACAAAAGATTCAGTAGAAAAAATTAAATTTATTATGTGCGGCGACTCTATGACATGTAACTATAGTGCTACGACATCGCTTAAGGTTGGTGTCGGAATGGCTATTGGAAATTACTTTGACTCAACAAAAGTAGGTGTTTTAAACATCGGTTCAAGTGGCGCAAGTACAAAAACATTCTATGAAGAAAAACAAAATCTTCAGGAAAATATAGATGCAATCAAAAATGGAGACTATGTATTTTTGATGTTCGGTCACAATGATTCCTCAAATAGCGCAAAGGGAACCACTCCTGAAGAATTTAAGTCTTATCTTACAAAAATGATAGACTTAGCAAAATCTAAAGGTGCAATACCTGTTTTATTATCACCAATTGTAAGATATATATGGAATGATGATGGAGTAACATTAAACAACGATTCATTAAAAGTATATACTGATGCAATGGCAGAATACGCTCAAGAATTTAACATTAAATATATTGATGTAAACGCAGCAACTAAAGCTTTAATCGAAGGCTACGGAAAGGACAGCGAAAAAGCAGAAGCTTTTTATATCATGCTGAAAGAAACCGAAGCAGGTTTAGATGACAGAACAACTCCTGACACAACTCATATGACAAGATTTGGTGCAGAAACCGTTGCTTCTATTATTGCAGCTAAAATTAACGAAAATGGCTGGTTGCCTGCCGGTTATTATATCGGTCAGTAATAAAATAAGTCATTGTAAACAACTCGGAGATAAACAGTACGAAAATGAAAAAAGTTAATTTTTAATTAACAGACTCTCTTATAACAGTTTTATTAATCGGGATGCAAAAACAAAATTTGGCGGAGTATAAAACACACCCACAATTTCTTTTTGAAACCTCGTATCAACCAATTTTAGTTTTTAATTTCGACTAATGGTTTTTGCATCCCATAAATTTTTAAGCAATAAACAGCTTAAATTTAAAACTCCGAAATAGCAAAAAATACATTCGGAAAGGAATAAGTAAATGAAAAAATTAAAAGTAATTGTTATTGGTGCAGGCGGAAGAGGAAGACTGTATGCTAAAATTATGTCAGCTTCGCCTGAAAAATATGAGGT
>JAZOBB010000026.1:0-8579 GCA_045595745.1 Clostridia bacterium
TCATCATTCAAAGGCACTTGCCTTTGAATGAAAAGGAGAAACCGACTGCTTACGTGAACGATTTTCTTTTTTGTAAAGAAAATCTGAACAGGGCAGACGTGTTTTGACGCGCGAGAGGTGAAGTTTGTTCGAAACACAAGGCATTATAACAAAAGGAATTCGTCATTTGACGAATTCCCACATTAAGTTTTATGTTATTTTGACTTTTTTGTTTTAATCGAAAGGCTTGGTTATGCGTTTTATTTGCCTTGTGTGGTGTGCGCATTTTGCTACAGCCTTATCGGTATTTTTATATTATTCAAATATATAGGCTTTGGCAAGCGGTGTTATTCCTGCCAGACTGCTTTCCCAGAAGAAAATCTTATTGCCTGAGCCTGCTTTAAAACCTTCGGGGATTTCTACACTTGTTCTGCCTTTAGCGGCTACAGTTACATCTAAAGGATAAAGCTCGTTAAGCTTATTGCCGTCATAGTCAGCGAAATAAAGCTTGTAAGTTCCTGCAGCATTAGCTATAAGATTTACGGTTGTGTTATCTTCGCTTACCGACTCGATATAACATTTGTTTTCACTAATCCAGTCAGTATCTAATATGGTGTGTTGGAAATATCCAACAGATGAACTGGTAACATTGCCTAAATAAATTGCATAAATATCTTTATTAATCGCAGTACCGATTCCTGATGTGCCAACAGAGGTCGTACCGAATACTCCGTTTGCCAGCCAGTTTGCACCGATGTTGGTGGTAAGAACATAACGTCTGAATGCGATGTTCTTTTCTCCGTCAGGTCGTGAGTCAGCTGCTGCGCTGTAACTGTCGTTTTTGTGGATATAGTACTCAATTTTAGACGAATTGGCTCGCATATAAGATGAACCAGTGAACTGTACAAGCGAGTAATAGGGGAGGGTGTTGCTCTTAGAATAATAATTTTGCATATCCTCCCAGGTGCTTATAACAATTGCCTTGCTTAAATCGTAGCTTGTGCTATTTCCCGATGATACTACAAAATCGGCAAAAGAGGTTCTTTCGCCATCTATAAGAGCAAGATATTTTCTGCCTGAATTTGCGGTAGCGTAATTAGCATCGCCGCTCAGCATCTGAACTGCAAGGCTTAGCTTGTCACCCTTTTGAATACCGTTAGGGGTAATAGTCATTGTTATTTTTCCGTTGTTTGAAATTGTATACATATTAGCTTCCATAGTTAAGGCAATTGTGTCGTTTGTGTTGACATCCTTAAGTAAAAGCTGTGGTCTGAACGTGTCGGTTGTCGAACCGGTACTAAGCGAACCAATACCAACATATATGCCCTCTACACGAATGTCGGTTTTAGTTGGTGCATCCTTTAACTCGGATACATTAAATACTTTAATTTTAGCCTCAAGTCCGTTAAGAGTGGCGGAATGTGCGCCAAAGATTACCTCGACCGAAGTTTGTGGATAAGAGATTATATCATTTGACAATGCAAAATTAGTAACGTTTCTCTTAGTTCCGTCAGACATGGTTGCGGTTACTACCATGCCGGTTGTATCAATAGCATCACCGCTGTTATAAACGAGCTTGGTCGGCGGAGTGGTAATTTCAATTCCTGTAACTGTAAGTTCAGAGGTCGCAGGCTGCATAGAAGGACGAAGAACTGCAAAACGTCCATAAGCAATTAACGAAACAAGCTTGTTTTGGGGTGATGAACGGAAGTATGTGCTTGAATCGGTGCTGACAGAAACATATTCTTCGTTTGTGGTAATAAGTGTGCAAATACCGTCTTCAACCTTTACGAACTGAGAATCACCAACGTATATATAAGCTAATTCACTGCCTTTATGCTCTGCCAAAATTACATCGCCCAAAGCAAGATGATTTACAGAAACATAGCTTCTGCGATAGCCGTCAAGAGGCACTTTAGATGTGTATGTAATATCTACACCGCCGAACATATGCGGAACAAGCATTTTAGAAAGCTCGGTTTGTGTGTGGCAGGTATAGTTAGCGTTATCAATTATCTCGGTAAGAATTTCATCTGCAGTAGAGTATGCCGAAATATTTACACCATCATCAATCATACCAAATGCATCTGCACCGATAGCGTCCTTGTATGCAGCGGTAATCATTGTTACACCATCGCGGAATGTGCGTCCGTTTTGTGCATATTCTTTAGCTTTAGCGGCAACCTGTGCTCTGTCAGCTGCACTGTAGCCTGCAACAGTGTGGTTAATAATGTTTATTGTAACACCATTAATGCTTGTTGCATCGCTTTTTATAACAGTACCGGCTACGTTAGTTGTAACCTTAACTGTGTAAGAAATAGTCTTTGTTTCACCTGCCGCAATATCACAAGTAGCTGAAAGGCTGCCTGAATTGTTGGCAACATCACCTGATACAAATTCTGTTCCTGCCGGAACTGTATCGGTAAGTATAACGCCGCTAAGTGCAGTATCGCTTGTGTTTTTAAGTGTTACTGTGTATGTAATTTCGTCGTTTGTATCCACACTGTTATCGGGATGAACCGAAGAAACCTTTTCCATCGTAAGACCTTTAATAGTCATACGGTTTACTGACTTTTCGGTGGGTTTAATTTCAATATCTGTTCTGTCAAGTGGCCTTATAATACAGAAACGTTTTTTTAGTCCGAGATAGCGGGAACTTTCAGGATTTTTAAAAAGGTCAAATGCCGAATATTCGAGAACTGCGCCCTGTTCATATTCAGTCACACCTGCTTTGTCGTAATAAGCAGAAGGTGTTTTTGGGCTTGCTGTTCCTGTAGTTCCTGTGCAATGTACAAACGTACCGTTACCTACATATACAAGTGTGTGTCCGCCACCGGAGGCATGTTCATATACCATAACATCGCCGACTTCGAGCTTTGCGTATAAGTCCTCAAAAAAGGCAGCTAATTCTTCGGGAGATTTAGAGGCCATATCATCTTGCGTCCAGTATCCTTCGTTTTCACGTCTGTTGGGATAGCTGTTTGCGTCGTTTAACATTTTAGCCGTTTTAATGGACCAGGTAGTAGCATCTCCGCGTATTACGTGAATTCCAAATGTTTCGTAGTAAACATTGTTTACAAACGAACTGCAGTCAAGAAAAATTTGCCTTTGCTCTGTAGCCTCTTCAGGCGAAATAATTATATTTCTCTTAGGAGGAGTTGCGGTCTGGTCGTAATGTATTTGCGTTCCCTGTCTTAAATAAGAATAGGCAACTTCCTTTATTATTTCCTGATACTGCTCTCTTTGGGCATCGGTTATAGGCTCTGCTGCAAATATAGTGACAGGCAAAGCGAAGGTGAATATTATTACAACACAAAGTAGCATCGCCAACTGTTTTGAAATTCTTACATAATTCATTATTCGTCCCCTCCTTTACAGAGCCGACTGCGTATCGTTGGGGTCTCCGTTAATTGCCAAATCGTACTCAAGCGACCAGTCAAGTCCGCGATACTCGGCTGCTCTGTCATCTTTTTCAATAAAGTCCATAAGTAAATCAAGCATATCCTTTGTCCAGGTATTTTTATCAATCTGAGCAGTTGTAAATTTGTTAAGTGTTATCATTTCAAAACCGAACAAGTCTTTTACCTGAGTTTTTGCCGCACCGCCGACTACTTCTTCAACAAGATGGCTGGGAATAAACAAAACTCCGCCGCCTGCGCCAAAAACAACATCACCCGGAAGACAAACAGCATTACCGATTCTTGTTACGGTGTTATATCCCGTCATAATAAAATCACGAATTGGAGTCGGGTCGATGCCTCTGTAATATACTTGAGTATCCTCTACCTTTTTCATTTGTTCGGTATCTCTTATACCTCCCCAGATAACTGCACCGCCGTTTTCGTTTTTGGTTTTGTTCTTTAAAGCGGTTGTTAAGTTTCCGCCTAAAAATGTTCCTTTATAAACTTTGTCATACATATCAATAACGGGAACATCGCCCTCTTTTAAATTGTCGATTACCCATTGATTGTATGTGCCTGTTCTGCCCTCGCTGCGACCGATGTCTTTTACTACCGCATCATAGTCGGGGCGGAAAGGACAGTATGTAGCTGTAACTGCACGTCCGATAAGCTTTCTGCCGTCATCGTGCAGAGTATGTAATCTGCCCTCAAACTGGCTTTCGTATCCCTTTACAAAAATAGGTTTCCATACCTCTTCTAAGGTCAGGGTTTTTAAGGCTTTTAAATACTTGTCATCAACCTTTGGTCTGCCGTCATCAAATCTTTCGCCCTTCCACTGCGGAGTTAAAGCTATAATTTCGTCTCTGTCATTAAAATGCATTATAAATTCTCCTCTCTATTTATCAAATATTATTTCTGAATTATCAGAGCCGGTGCCCTTATTTTCTACAACAAATATTTTCGCATCTTCGCTCATAGAAACAGCATGCCAGGTGCCCTTTTTTACGTTGTATACCTTTCCGATTTCAAGTTCTATTCTTTTCTCGCGGTTTCTGCCTATATGCAAAGCGGATTTACCCAAAACGGGAATAAAAATCTCGTCTGTTTGTAAGTGACACTCTACCTTGGCAACATTCTCCTCTTTTAACCTGTCAGCAAAATTAATTACACCAACTGTCCAGCCCTCAAAGCTGTGAACAGGAGTAAATGCTTCTGATTCTACATCAAAAATTTCAACTGATTCATCCATTATTTTACTTCGCCTTAAAGGCTCATTCCCCCGTCAATTTTTATTTCTGCACCCGTAATATATCTGCCCTCATCTGAACATAAAAGCAGTACACTAGGGGCTATATCTTTAGGCTCGCCTATACATCCGCAAGGAATTTTTTGCTCTAATGACTTTTTAAAATCAGGGTCAGAAAGTGCCTCTTCGTTTCTGGGGGTACTGACTGCTCCCGGGGCAACATTATTTATCGTTATGCCATAAGGTGCTAAAAGCGGTGCAAAATTCTCTGTCATTTTTTTCTGCGCCGCTTTTGATATTCCGTAAAGCGACAACTGTGGATGCTGATTATACTGATTTACACTGCCGATTGTGACAATTCTGCCCCAGCCCTTAGCTTTCATTCCGTCAGCATATTTTTTTATAAGCAAATATGAGCTTTTTAGATTGCAATCCATCTGAATATCATATTCTTCGTCGGTAAACTCATTCCATTCTTTTTTGTATTGAATAGATGCGTTTAAAACTAAAATGTCTACATCTTTGGTTTGCTCATATAATTTATCAATATCTTCTTCAATTAAAAGATTAGCTCTTGCAGGCCTAGAGTTCGGTATTTTTTTGCAAGCCGTCTCACATTTTTCAAGGCTTGATGCGCCGTTTATAAAAACCGTTGCTCCGCGCTCTGCTAAAAGACGGGCAATTTCAAAGCCTATGCCCTGAGTTGCGCCTGTTACAAGAGCCGTCTTGCCTGTTAAATCAAACACTATCAATCACCTCCGAGATGGTGTATTCTTTGTTATGCTCCATTATAAATCCGCATTTTATCTTAGATGTATAATTTTCAGGATTTTCTGTATTACTTTCAAACATTCCATAATGTGTGGGAACACCAACTTTAGGATTTATAATTTTAGTCAGCTTAATTGCCTCTTCTACATTCATATTGCCAAGCTTTCCGTTAATGCAGATAAACATAATGTCAATGCCGTATTCTTTTAAATCCTCAAGCTTTTTGTTGTATTCGGTATCACCTGAAAAATACATTGTAATTCCGCTATGCTTTACAACAACACCAACCGCCGGAACGCTGTGGTCGGCAAATACGGCTTTTAGTTCAAAATCGCCTGTTTTAAAGGTTTTGCCCTCATCAAACGGCTCATATTTTGTAACACCGCATTCTGATAGTTGCTCTTTAGCATCAGTCGGTGCTAAAAACAGCATATTTTCTTTATTCATAAGCGGAATTGCATCAATATCAACATGGTCTAAATGGTTATGTGTGCAAATTACTACATCACTTTTTAAATCTTCTGGCAAGAGCGGAGCTTTTACCATTCTGCCCCGCCCTGCTATTCTGTCAACAACATTTGAAAGATATGGGTCAATACAGATTTCGGTTTTACCGTCAGAAAGAATATATCCGCTCTGACCAATCCATCTTATTTTTAAGCTGTTCATAAATTAACTCCACTCTCTGTCGTTTGCCCATTCGTTATCCCATTCTGTAGTTGGCTCCCATATGCCCGGATATTTTTCGTGCATATGCTGAGCAATCAGCTCTTCGTTAAGCTCATCTATACCAAGACCCGGCTTGTTCGGAACATTGACGAATCCGTCTTTAAACAGCGGATTATCAATTCCTATCGCCAAATCGTTCCACCACGGGATGTCAACAGAATGAAACTCAACCGCTAAAACATTCTGAATTGCCGCAGCTGTGTGGATTGCCGCCATACACGCAATCGGACTTTCTGCCATATGTATAGCCATTGCAACGCCGTATTTATCACACATATTGCCAAGCTTTTTCATTTCCATTGCACCGCCGATGGTAAGCATATCGGGATGAACAACCGAAACGCCACCGCTCTTCAACAGCGGCTCGAAGTTTTCGGCAAGGAAAATATCTTCACCAGTACAAATGGGAACATTACAACTATTTGCAATTTTAACATAATGGTCTGTGTAATGCCACGGAGCAATATCTTCAATCCACGCAATGTTATATTTTTCAAGACGTTTTGCAAACATAATACAGTCTTCGATACAAATATGACCGAAATGGTCAATTGCAAGCGGAACCTCGTAGCCGATAACGTCTCTTACCTGCTTTACATAATCCTCTAAATAATCCATACCCTTTTGTGTTAAGTGGATACCTGTTGCGTGATGCGGAATTGTAAATACCTCGTAATTCTTTCCGAGCATCATATCCATATCAATAGAGCCTTTTTGGTGGTTAATCGCTTTCATTGAATATTTTTTAATATCCTCTAAAAAGCCTAAAGGAGCATTTAAGCAACCTGGCTCGTCTAACATAAGCTCGATTCCCAAGTCCATTTTAAGAAAAGTAAAGCCCTGCTCCATTCTTGCTTTTAATGCGTGACCCATATCTGTTCCTGTATGCTTCCCGTCAACATCAGTATCGCAGTACATTCTTACTTTGTCACGGAATTTACCGCCTAACATCTGCCAGAGCGGAACGCCCCAAGCTTTGCCTGCCAAATCCCACAAGGCGATTTCTAAACCCGAAACACCGCCGCCCTGACGCGAATGACCGCCGAACTGTTTGATTCTTCTGAACAGCTTGTCTACGTTACAAGGATTTTTACCAACAAGCCTTGATTTAAGCATTAAAGCATATGTAGCACTCGAGGCATCTCGCACCTCGCCGTATCCGACCAAGCCCTGATTGGTATAAACCTTGATTAACGGACAATGCTTAGGTGCACCGTTTATGTTTGCAACCCTTATATCCGTTATTTTAAGCTCTGACGGATTTGAACAAAGATTAACATTTTCTGAAATTATTTCTTTAATTGACTGTTTCATTTTTTACACCTCTATAATAAATTCTTTTTCACCTGATTTTGACAGGTTTATCTGTTTTTTAATAATCTTGCCCTCTGCTTCAATTTCCACATCATAACTGCCGTAAAAGCCTTTAAAACCAGCCGTTCCGCTATTGTCGGTTGTAAGCTGTTCTTTGGTATTCCACTCATTTTTAATTAAGTTTTTTAGTGCATAATATGCAGGCTTTGGTGTCATATCGAATCTGAACAGACCGCCGTAAAAAATATTTTCACCTCGTGTCATATCGCCCATTGATGCCTTTACTTTTTTGGGGTCGGGGTCACTTACAAAAGCATATCCGTCTGCTAAATTCCAGTAGATAATCTGCTCCATAGCAGGATGCGAAAACCATATCGAATACAGTTTTTTTAAAATTTCTGCCTGAATTTCCTCATCCTCGGGGTCATTTGAAAATGCAGGAATTGTTACCTCTGTAATCTGAAGAGGTTTACCAAACTGTGCATAGGTGTCCATTAAATCATAATGAAACTTAGGGTCGTAATAGGGGCTTGTCGCAAGCCTTGCTTCCTCCTCTTTTTTATAACACACATGGCACTGCATTCCTATTGCATCAATTCTTGCCCCATTTTTAAGTGCTCTTTCTATAAGCATATAATAAGCACTGCGATTATATTTAAAGGCATAGCTTTTATCAAATACCTGCCAGTTTGACTCGTTTATGGTTATTTCGTTGTTTTTAAAATATTTTTCTGCAGTTTTAAAGCTCCATTCAACCAAGTCAGGCTCGTAAAAATAGTTCGACCTTTTTTCAGGTGGAGGAACGCACAACGTCTCGTTTATAACCTCCCAGCAGGGAATGTCGTCTGAATATCTTTCAGCAATTTCTTTAAATCTTTCTTCAAGAGTTTTTTTATATTCTTCTAAAGACAATTCATCTGTCCACGCAGGTCTCATCAAATCGTAGTTAAGACAATGTGCTCTCGGCTCGATGCCATTTTCTTTGCAATATTCCATACATAAATCTATTGTTGGTCTGCGATACATTTTTTCGCTGTTTTTATCGTATCTTTTCTGACCTTTTTTTGGCTCGTTTGCATTCCAGTAAAACGGAAGAGTTGCCATATTAAAAACATCAGAAAATGCCTTGTTGTGCTTTT